>USTJ01000179.1 GCA_900557585.1 uncultured Eubacteriales bacterium | reverse complement strand
TGTTTCAACTTATAAAAACGCAAACAAAATCAAACAAGAAAATGGGCTTTTGCCAGTGTATAAAACCTTTAAAAACATTGGTCAAACAATAATGACAGAAAGCATTTTTTCGGGTCTTGAAAAATGCATGGTTCAATCAATTTTGCCAAAAGAAATTGAAAATGAGGTGTTTGAAAGCAACCTTAATCTTTGCTTAAAACATATTCATTATCCCGAAAATTCAGAGCAACTTAAAGAGGCAAAAGAGCGTCTTGACATTGAAACATTGTTGCCATTTATAAAATTTAACACAGAACTCAAAAATAAGAAAAACTCGACAAAACAGCAAAAGTATAGTGATTTTTCACACATTTATGATGAAATTTGCAGTTTTTTACCATATGAACTTACTTCATCACAGAAAAAAGTGATAGGGGAAATCAAGAATGATATATGCTCAACGCACTGCATGAATCGCCTTATTCATGGCGACGTTGGAAGCGGAAAAACTGTTGTTTCAATGATTGCTCTTGCAGTTTGTGTTGCAAATGGATATCAAGCAATGATGGTTGCACCAACCGAAATTTTGGCAAAGCAACACTACCAAGAATTTAAAAAATATTTTGACATATTGGGGTTAAAAATTTGTTTTCTTTCAAAGTCTAGCAGTAAAGATGAAAGAGCAAGAATTTTAACAAACATGAAGTTCAATATTCCATGTTTAATTGTTGGAACTCAGGCATGTTTGTCAGACGATATTTGTTCAGATATCATGAGCATGATCGTGATTGATGAGCAACACCGCTTTGGCGTTTCGCAGAGAACAAAACTTCTTTCAAAATGCAAAACCCCCGACTTATTGATGCTTTCTGCAACACCAATTCCAAGAAGCATGCAACTTGTTTATTTTGGAGGAATTGACATTTCTAAAATTGAAAATCCCCCAAAAGAAAAACAAATTCAAACAAACATTATAAAGCAAAACAAAGAAGAAGATTTGTGGAACTTTGTTGAAACAAAAATTCAAACCGGAAGCAAAGTGTATGTTGTTTGTGCAAACATTGACGAGAACGATGATGACTCATATCAAGGTTTATCAGCAAAGGAATTTTACAAAACCATGTGTTCTCGTTTTGGCGAAAAGCAAGTGAAACTTGCACACGGAAAACTTGATTCTAAAAGTGAAGAAAAAATCCTTTCCGAATTTAAAAATGGCGAAGCAAAAATTCTTGTTTCAACAACCATTGTCGAAGTTGGAATAGACATTAAAGAAGCAGATATCATGGTGATTGTCAGCCCAGAGAAATTTGGTCTTGCAACCCTTCACCAACTTCGCGGACGAATTGGAAGAGCAGGGCAACAGTCTTTCTGTTTCTGTTTAGCAAAAAATTTGAGTGAAGAATCATATGAGAGAATCAAATATTTCAAAGACCACTTAAACGGATTTGAGATTGCCGAATATGACTATGACAGCCGTGGTGCTGGTTCAATTTATGGAACAAAGCAACATGGAAGAATTGAAGATATTTTTGGATATATCAGCATTGAAACATATAAAAAAGCAAAACAAATATTTGAAAAAATTGCTGAAAAACACGACACAAGTTTTCTTGAAACAACACCTTCATATCAAGAACTTTCAAAAGTATCAATGAATTAAAATTACAATTTTTCATTAAAAAAGACGCAAATACATATGTTTTTGCGTCTTTTTATGTTGATTTTTGCGTTTTTTATTTTTTGTTTAATTTTTCAAGAACAATTTCAAGAATGTTTTTATGAATGTCTTCAATGGTTTTTATATTACCATTTTCATCAACACAAGAAACAATTGTCCAGCCATATTTTTTTGCAGTTTCAATTCCAACTTTATAACAATGTTCAAGATATTTATCATCGGCTTCGTGAATGTCTTTCTTGCCACCAGTTTTAAGTTCTTTTCTTGCGTGAGCAAGTTCAATGCTTTTTTCAACCGGCATATCAAGGAAGATTACAACATCTGGAACAGGAAGTTTCAAAGTTCCA
>USTJ01000178.1 GCA_900557585.1 uncultured Eubacteriales bacterium | reverse complement strand
AAGGAATTGAAGAGACAACTGGAAAGCGCCTTTCACAAGTCATGATTGACAGTGGCGTTGACAAAAATAACATTGCCGTTTGGGTTGGCCCAGGACACATTCAAGACTTCGTGCGCGGTGTTCCAAGCATGATGATTATTGACTCTTATAATCCAGACCTCAGCGAAAAGTTTGCAAAAGACCTTCGTTCACCTCTTATTCGTTACTATCAAGGACATGACATGATTGGAACCGAAATTGGTGCTGCTGCAAAAAATGTTATGGGCATTGCCGCCGGAATGCTTGACGGCGAAAACATGACTTCACTTAAAGGTGCACTTATGGCTCGTGGCACAAGAGAAATTGCAAGACTTATTCGTGCTGCTGGCGGAAACGAACTTTCAGCCTATGGGCTTTGCCACCTTGGTGACTATGAAGCAACACTTTTCTCTTTGCATTCACACAATCGCATGTTTGGTGAAAAGTTTGTTAAACATGAATATTTCGACAAACTTGCCGAAGGCGTTCAAACCTCATATGCACTTTTAAAAATGGCAAAACAGTATGATGTTGAACTTCCAATCACCCAAACAGTTGCCGATATTATTGCACACAAAAAAGACACTAAGAAAGCACTTGATGCATTGTTTGAAAGAACAAATATTGAAGAATTTAACTAAAAATGGCATTTTGCACACTATTTTTCACTTTTAAAACCGCAATTTTGCGGTTTTTCTTTTTTGTGTATATTTTTCTTTTGGTTGGTTATAATGATTTTTGGAGATGAAAAATGGCAAACAAATCATATCAAAATTATCAAAATAAAAGAAACAAAAACATTGCATCACAAAAAGGAATTGCAAACAAAAGCGCCTCGGAAAAAGCAAATGTTAAAACTGAAACCAGCACAAAAACAAACAAAGAAACTGTAAAACTCGGCGAGATTAAAAATAAAAATCAAGACAATCAAAGCAAAAAAACAGAAAGCGAAAACCAAAATAATGCTTCTCAAAAAAACGAGCAAAAAGAACAATTAAAAAGTAACAACACTCAAATTAGCAAACCAAAAACCAAAAATGACAAAGTGCGCCACGCCGTTGGTGCAATCATTTTGATTGGTTCAACTTTGGTTGTTGGTGGGCTTGCTGCGCTTCTTGGTGGACGAATGCAAGATGGGCTTGAAAAGCCACCTGCCTATCCACCAGATTGGTTGTTTCCAGTTATGTGGAGCATCTTTTACATTGCAATTGGCATTGCTGCCTATTTGGCATATTTCTCTGTTAAAGACAAAAAACAACGCATAACCGACCTTGTGTTTTATGGCATTCATTTATTCTTCAACCTGTTTTGGAGCATGTTCTTTTTCAGACTTAACATGATGATTTTTGCAACAGTTTGGCTTGCATTTGTACTTATCACCGCCATTATTGTAACCTATCGCTATTATAAAGCGAACCTTGCTTCTGGCATTATTTTTACCGCATATTCGCTTTGGTTGTTGTTTGCAATGTATTTGAGCCTTGCAACAACAATCATCAACCTTAAAGGCTAGTTCCCCACTCATTTTTCATTGTTTTTCTCTTTGAAAAAGCACCCACATTTGTGAGTGCTTTTTCATTTGCTTTATACGTTTAGTTAAACAATAAAATTCACAATTCTGCCCGGAACATAGATTGTCTTCTTCACTGCTTTAAAATCAATTGCAAGTTTATTTTCTGCCATGATTTTTTCAACAATGTCGGTTTGAGAAATTGTTTTTGCAACCATAATTGTTGTGCGAAGTTTTCCGTTCACTTGAACAGGGATTTCAATCTCGTCACGAGTGGTTTTTCTTTCGTCAAATTCTGGCCATTTTTCTAAAAGAATATTTTTATTAAACACTCTTTCAAACACTTCACTTGTAACATGCGGTGCAAGTGGGTTTAAAACAATCAAGAAGGCTTTAAGTTCATCTTTTGTAATGAAACCATCTTCTCTGATTTTCTTTATAAATGTCATGCATGCAGCAGTTGCGGTGTTAAGTTTC
>USTJ01000177.1 GCA_900557585.1 uncultured Eubacteriales bacterium | reverse complement strand
TGAACTTCCAAGCGAGGCTTTCATGAGCATTCTTAAAATTGACTAGACCATATTTGCAAAAATTTTATTCTTGTGATATAATATTTTCGGAGATAACAAATGAAAAAAGAATTAAGCCTTTATATTCATATTCCTTTTTGCAACAGCAAGTGTAACTATTGTAATTTTGTTTCATGCGTTGGAACCGAACAAGAAAAACTTCGCTATGAAGATTGTTTGAAAAAAGAAATTGCAATCAGAGCAAAAGAATATAACAAATTTTTCACAATCAAAACAATTTTCATTGGGGGAGGAACACCATCTTGCCTTCGCACGGGTGCAATCAAAGAAATTTTGCAAACCGTTTATAAACACTTCACTGTTAAAAATGATGCCGAAATCACAATTGAACTCAACCCAAATTCTGCAACAAAAGAAAAGATTCAAGAATTTGTAATTTCAGGAGTAAACCGATTCAGCATTGGACTTCAATGCATCAACCAAGCAGTGTTAAAGAACATGGGAAGAACCCATAATCTTGACGACTTTAACCGCGCCGTGAACCTTATTCTTGACCAAGGCGTTTCTAACATCAATGCAGACATGATTGTTGGCTATCCTGGTCAAAGCGAAAAAGATGTTACAGACACCGCAAAATATCTTGTTGCAAAAGAGATTCCTCATGTTTCAGCATATATTTTGTCTGTTGAAGACGGAACACCGCTTTCACACATGATTGACAGCGGAACCCAAAAACTTCCAAAAGAAGAAAAACTTTTAAAACAATATCAAAGCGTTGTGAACACACTTTCAAGTGCTGGCTATATTCGTTATGAAATTTCAAACTTTGCAAAACCTGGCTTTACTTGCAAACACAACTTGACCTATTGGAAAAGAAAAGAATACCTCGGACTTGGAGTTGCCGCTCATTCATATATTGATGGCGTAAGATTTAGCAACACAGAAAATCTTCAAACTTATTGCGAATGCATTGAAACAAAAGCAAAAGCGCCAGTTTCATCGGTCACAAAACTCACAAAAGAAGAAAAGAAAGAAGAATTTGTAATGCTTTCACTTCGAACAGGAGAGGGTCTTAACACCGAAGAATATCAAAATGAATTTGGCGAGAACTTTCTTGCAAAACACAAAGACCAACTTGCATCGTTCATTAAACTTGGACTTTTAACAATCGATAGAGAAGGCAACATTAAAGCCACAGCAAAAGGTTTTCTTGTTTTAAACAGAATCATTTTGGAACTTTGCTCATAGGCTTACAAAACACATTTTCATGCTATAAAAAACTAAAACAACACTTTCAAGTGTTGTTTTTTTATAATTGAACAATTTTTGTAAGGTTTTTCCAAAAACTCCAATTTTTCTTATACGCGCGCACGATATTTTTGTTTATAATTTATTTCTAAAACAATATCAAATCTATCAAAAAAGGCGAAAAACAAAATGTAAAAAAATAATTGAAAAAAAGTTAAAAAAATTGTCACAAACAGTTGACAATGATATTTAGCAGTGGTATTATATGCATTGTTAGCAACCGAAAGGGCTGATTGCTAAAACTTGGTATAATTTATTCCAAGTTGAGCATAATAATATAAAGTTCAAAAGAAGGTGAGAAAAGTGAATTTAAGCGAACGCAAAAAGAAAATTCTTTCTGCTGTTATTGATGAAAGCATCAAAACCGCAGAACCAGTAAGCAGTAAAGATGTTCAAGAAAAATATGTTCGTGACTGTTCACCAGCAACCATTCGAAACGAACTTATGGCTCTTGAAGAAATGGGATTTCTTTCTCAACCACACACATGTTCAGGCAGAATCCCTACAACCGAAGGCTACAAAATGTATGTTGACGAACTCATGCAAGTGAAGAAACTTTCCAAAAAGGAAACCGAAATGCTTCGTGATAGTTTTGACAACCATCTTGTGAACCTTGACGACATCATGCAAAAAGCCGCAAAAACAATTTCAGACGCAACAAACTATGCATCGGTTGTTTACTATGGCATTGCAAGCGAGGC
>USTJ01000176.1 GCA_900557585.1 uncultured Eubacteriales bacterium | reverse complement strand
CCCACCGACTCGGTTAGTCTTGTTCTTTCAATCACAGTTGAGCCTTGCTTGTCTGCAAGTTCACCAAGACAATATAAAATGCCTGCACGAATACGGAACTGGCTGTCTTTTGCAATGCCCATATTGAAAGCAATTTTGTCGGCAGTTTTAAAACCAATTCCCTCGACATCTTCAATAAGTTTATATGGATTTTTAGTCAAAACTCTTTCGGTCCGGTCTTTATAGGTGTCAAAAATCTTTACCGCCATGTTTGTTGAAATTTCATATTTTTGAAGAAACATGACCGCTTGTTGCATCTTTTTTATGACAGAAAATGTTTGCGAAATTTCAAGAGCCTTTCGTTTGCTGATTCCTTTTATTTCTGCAAGCCTTTCGGGCGAAGATTCAATAATCGAAAGTGTGTCCTTTTTAAAAACACGAACAATGTTCGACGCGGTGACAACGCCAACCCCAGAAATGAGCCCCGAGGAAAGATATTTCACAATGCTTTCTTCATCGGTTGGTTCGCTGATGTGAATTTTTGTCGCAACAAATTGACGGCCATATTTTGCATTGTTTTGATATTCCCCTTCAAGTTCAACCTCTTCACCAATTCCAACAATTGGAAATTTGCCGGTTGCAACGGTTGAAAGCATGCCTTGGGAAATCTCTAAAATGGTATAGTCGTTTTCGTTGTTTCTGAAAATTATGTCTTTGATTGTTCCATTAAGTTTCATACTCATATCATACAAGCATTCACAAAAAATGTCAACAACCTTGAAAACTTGAAAATGATTTGTATATTTTTGTTAAAAAAAACACAAACCACAAATATGAAAAAACTTGTATATTTATCATTCATATTTTTGCTTGCCTTTGGGTTGGCATTCTCGGTTTCATCACCGCTGTCAGGCGAAAGAGTTTGGGCAGAAAACCAGTCGCCCAAAATGGCAATTATCATTGACGACTTTGGAGGGTTTGACCAATCTGGTGTTGAAACCATGCTCAAAGTTGACGCACCCCTCACTTGCGCTGTGATGCCAAACCTTGAAAACAGCGAAAAGAACAGCGACCAAATTCTTGAAAGTGGAAAAGAAGTGATTTTGCACATGCCAATGCAAGCACACGTGAACCTTCCCCTTTCATGGTATGGGCCAAACTATATTTCTATTGGAGACAGTGCCGAAACCGTGAACCGAAAAATTGACAGCGCACTTGAAACTGTTCACGGCGCAAAGGGCTTTAACATTCACATTGGTTCAGGCGTTTGCCAAGACAAAAACACTATGGCGCACATCTATGACTATGCCTCTTCGCACAACCTTTTCTTTGTTGACAGCAGAACACACATAAACACTCAATGCGCAAAAGTTGCCGAAGACAAACATGTTCTTTATCTTGGACGTGACGAATTTTTGGAACCAGGCGGAAATAAAACTTTTGATGGTGTTCATCGCCACCTTATGGCAGGTGCTGAAATGGCAAAAGCAAAAGGCTTTGCAATTGTAATTGGTCACGTTGGCTCTCATGGCGGAGAAAACACAGCAAAAGCAATTTCCGAAGGTGTGAAAGACATTAAAAACATGGGAATTGAAATTGTTCCAATGAGCGAACTTGCCGAATTTCTTCGAACAGCCAAAAATCAAGAAAAAGTTTAACTTTCTTTGAAAAGTTATCAACAACACACAAAAAAATACAATATAAGAACTGGAATTATAAACACATACCCACTTATTGAGCGAATAAGAATATCGGAAATTGGTAACATATTTTTCACTCCTTTACATGAACTCATTACATATATTTGTCAGTCCGTTTCTTCCATAAAGATAACAGCAAAAATTAAAAATTATCCAACGAAAAATCGAAAATTTTTCTTAAAATTTTATTTATTCTACATACTCATATTATAGCAATTCCATGTATTCGCTACAATAAAAAATTATCGTATTAGAAAATTGACTGTTCATACGGTATATGTTCCTTGTCGCTAGCTTTAATACGGTGTCCTTTGTTCCAAATCTTACGCATA
>USTJ01000175.1 GCA_900557585.1 uncultured Eubacteriales bacterium | reverse complement strand
AACCTGCCTTATCCACGGTCTTGTTCGTGATGAGCAGGGCAGAAAAATGAGCAAAAGCCTTGGGAACGGAATTGATCCACTTGAAGTTTCTCACAAATATGGTGCTGATGCCCTTCGTATTGCCCTTATCAAAGACATGGCAATGGGAATTGACAGCCGTTTTTCTATGACAAAGGTTGACAATGCTCGTGCGTTCATCAACAAAATCTGGAACGCAAGCAAGTTTGTTTCTCTTCACACCGAAGGAACTGAATTGAAAGACATTAAGCACACAACTCTTGAAAAGAAAGACAAATGGATTTTGACAAAACTTTCTTCGCTTATCAAAACCGTAACCGCAAACATTGAAAAATTTGATGTTGGTTTGGCGCTTACAAACGTTTATAACTTTGCATGGAACGATTTCTGCGACTGGTATGTTGAACTTTCAAAGCCATCAATCTATCGTGGCGGAGAAGACAAACAAAACACCGTTAGCGTTTTGAACTTTGTTTTTGAAAACATTTTGAAACTTTTGCATCCATTCATTCCATATGTGACAGAATATATCTATCAGCACATGGACTTTTATAAGAAAGAAACCGAAAGCATCATGATGTCATCTTTCCCAAAAGCATTTGCTGTAACTGCATATAAAGCAGATTTCGAAAACCAAGAAAAAATCATCGAAGCAATCAAACTTATCAGAAATGCAAAAACCGATGCAAAGATTGCTTCAAATGTGAAAAGCGAAGTATATTTTGCAAACATTGCTTTGCTTGGTGCAGAAAAAGAAGAAATCGAAAAACTTGCAACTGTTGTTTTGACAAGTGAAAAAGGAGAGGGAAAGGTTATCTATACTTCTCTTGGCGAGTTCGTTTTGCTTGATGAAAAGAAAGATAAAGCAGAACTTTTGAAAGAACTTGAAGAACAAATTGCAAAAGTGAAGTTCGAAGTTGAAAGAAGCGAAAAAATGCTTTCAAACCCAAGATTTGTTGAAAAGGCTCCACAAGCACTCGTTGAAACCGAGAAAAACAAACTTGAACAAAACAAAAAAGCACTTTTGGCGCTTGAAGAAAAACTTGCAAAAAATAAATAATATCAAAAGAAAAAGAAGCAGATTTTTGCTTCTTTTTTTCATGTTTTAAAATTTTCTGTTTTTATTCATTTTTCTTTAATCTGCTTTAAATTTTTTCAATTTTCAAATGAAATTTTATAAATTTTGACAAATTCGACCATTATGCACCAAAACTCGGCACCAACTGCCCTGTGCTTTTGTTTGATTGTGCAGTTTTATGTGATAATATATCTGTGTTCGTGAACAAAGAAAAAAATATTCATATAAAAGAGGTAGAAATGAAAAATCAATTTAGTGTTTTGGTTGCAGACGAAAATAAAGAACTTTTAAAAACAATTAAAGCCCAGGAAGAACAATCTGTAAAAAATTTATTTGAGGAGGACGAGGATGTCTCAATTGTCTTTATTGCAAACAATGGGGAAGAAGCATTAAACAACATTCTTCAAAACAAACCAGATGTTGTTGTTTTGGACGTTTTGCTTTCAGGCATTGACGGCTTTTCTGTAATTGAAGAAGCAAAGAACAATGATGCAAAGTGCAAATTTATTGTTACAAGTGCGCTTTCAAGCGAAACCTTTGTGCAAAAGGCAATGAACTTTGGTGTTGAATATTACATGATAAAACCAGTTTCTCCTGAACTTGTTTTAAAACGTGTGAAAGATTTGTTCGAAACAAATTCTCAAAGCAAAGAAATTTCAAACATTAAACCAAAAGAAGTTGAAGTCAGCTCTGTTGACACAGCAAGAAATAAACAACTTGAAGAAAAAATCACAAACATTTTCATCACTGTTGGCATTCCTGCGCACATCAAAGGCTACTATTTTCTTCGTGAAGCAATCAAAATGGCAATCGACAATCCAGAAGTGATAAACTCAATCACAAAGCAACTTTATCCATCAATTGCCGAGCGTTTTTCAACATCTGCAAGCAAAGTAGAGCGTGCAATTCGCCACGCAATTGAAGTTGCATGGAATCGTGGAAAAATTGAG
>USTJ01000174.1 GCA_900557585.1 uncultured Eubacteriales bacterium | reverse complement strand
GCCCAAAAGCATTGTTCACAAACTCTTCAATAGGCATCATTACACCATTGAAAGATGATTGTTTATAAATAAAAACTTTTTGAAGACCAACACCCGCAGAAAGTTCAAGCGTTTCGGTTTTTGAAAGCATGTCTTTTGCTGTTGTGGGGCTGATAAGCATCATTACCGATGTGTTCAGTTCGGGGTCACGAACAAAATAGTCAAGTGACTCTGCCAAATTGTCTTCAAGCATGTTTTGACCAACGATCAGAAAACTCATATGCGAAAATCCCGCAGTTTTTCCAATTTTATATGCAATTTTTTGCACGCCATCGCTCACGTTCACACCAATTTCTGAAATGAACCCAAGAGTTGCATTGCCCCCACCCGACTCGCTTCCTGGGGTTGGCATGACAACTTGCGCCGTAATTTCATAGCCGTCTTCAACCTTGTCAATTCCCATGCCCGTTACAATAACTCGCATGTTCAATTTTGCTTGATAGGAAAAACTTTGTGGTACAAAAACCAAGCAAGAAAGAAGCAACAAAATCCATGTGTGGCGCTTTGTAAATTTTCCTATTTTTTGCATGGTTTACCCCCTTTCATGCACGCCTTAGAAAAGAGCAATGATTCTTGAATTTCTTTGTTTGCTTTTGCAACTGACAAAGCATTTTGTGGCTTTTTTATGAGGTTTTGACCAAAAATTGCAGAATATTTACTGTTTTTGCAAAGATTTTGCAGTTTTTTGCGGTCTTTTTTTCTTGACACAAACGAACAAATGAGAAGGATAATTGGAAAGCCAATTGCAATCATTGGATAGAAATATTTCACAACTTTTGCAAGTTTGCTTGCCCCACGCCCAACGCTTTTGAACACCAAAATGTCAAGAAAATATACAAAGATTGGAAGTCCAATTGTGACATAGTTTTGTTTCTTTATGTCGAAAACTTCACACAAACATTTTGACGCGCCAAACACATATAGTCCGCTTGAAATGAATGTTGACATTTCAAAAAACAAAACCAAAAACCAGTCGACTCTGCCAATGTCAAGATTTAAAAGTGCAAACTGTGAAATTGAACTTATGGCGTTTGTTTGCTCGGGTGCAAGCACCTCGTAAAGCCCATAAAAAATCATATAACCCAAAGTCATGGCAAGCACGCTGAAAGCAAGAACAAGCGGAAACCAAAAATTCATTTTTCCGTCATCTTCTTTAACGCGTCCCATGAAAATATAGATAATTGTAAAGTCGCCAAACCACATTGAATAGGAAAAGCAAGTGTCAAAAAGTTTGCCGGCATCTATGTCATAAAACGGAAGCACGCGCGAAAAGTCGGTTGTGGTTCCGCCCAGAATCAAAAGTCCAACCAAACTTGTGATGATAACGAACATAAGCAGTTCTGTAACGCGACCAATTGTTGTGAGGCCATGAGTTGCCAAAAACGCAATTGCAAAAACAATAAACACACTATAAAGTTCCCAAGACAAGTGATCGAAAAGCACGTTTGAAAACACATCGTGAATGGCTTCATATGGTAAAAGTGCGTTCAAAAGATAATATAGTCCAAAAAACAGGACAATAAATTTTGCAAACCATTTCCCTCCCGCGTTTTTGCACATGTCATAGCAAGTTTTTCCGTTTGTAACTTTGTTTGTCCAAAGCATGACAAACAGCATGACCACGTCGAGCATTCCAAGAATCAGCGTTACAAGCCAGCCATGGCGACCAATGCTTGTTGCAATGAAACTTGGAAGGCGTTGCGCTTTGTTTGCAATGAAGCAAACAACAAGCAAAAAGAGTGCTTGACGTTTTGTGAGTTCTTTTTTCATTTTTCCGCCACCGCCTTTTGTTTGTTTTTGCTTTGAGTTTTCGGATGCTTTTTGCCATATGGAACAAGTCGAACACTGTTTAGTGTTTTAAAACTTTTTGGACGATATGTCATGCTGGATAGTGGCTGTTTAATGAAACTATCCTTCATGTCGGTGTTCACAGTTGGAGCATATGGCGCAAAATATGGTGCACCAAAATTTTCAATTGAAACTAAAGCTTCCTGCTCATCATCACCCTTTGT
>USTJ01000173.1 GCA_900557585.1 uncultured Eubacteriales bacterium | reverse complement strand
GAGGCAGTCCGTAGGAAACCATATTCAGTAGTATTGTTTGATGAGGTTGAAAAAGCACATCGAGATATTTTTAATGTATTATTACAAATTCTTGATGATGGTCGTTTAACAGACAGCCAAGGCAGAACCGTAAGTTTCAAAAACACTGTTATCATTTTGACAAGTAACGTTGGTGTAAGCGATCTTCAAAAATCAAACAAACTTGGCTTTGGAGATGAGAAAACTGAAACCGAAAACTTCCACGAACATCTTTTGAACGCTCTTAAAGAGAAGTTTAAACCAGAGTTCTTGAACCGTATTGATGTGACTGTTGTGTTTGATTATCTCACAAAAGACAATATCATTAAAATTGCAAACATTATGATTGAAAACCTCAACAAAAAACTTGCAAATAAAAACATTGAACTTAAATTTACAAATGGTGCAATGCAAGAGATTTTTGACAAAGGTTATAACAAAGAATATGGTGCAAGACCTCTTAAACGTTATATTGAACAAAACATTGAAGACAACCTTGCCGAAGAAATTTTGATGGGCAACATTAACGATGGTGATAAAGTTGTTGTTTCGTTCAAAGATGGCAAGTTTGTGTTTTCAAAAGATGAAAAATAGGTGAGGACAAAATAAAAAAGAGTTCAAAATTTGAACTCTTTTTTTATTGTTATTTAGTTTTTTTTAGATGTTTGTTTCGATAACGCCATAATCATCATCACCACGGCGATAGAGAACACTTACTTTTTGTGTTTTCTCGTTCAAGAAAACATAGAAATCATGGTCAACAAGGTCAAGTTGTTCCATTGCTTCTGCTTCGCTCATTGGGTGAAGGTCATAGTGTTTGCGTTTTGAGATTACTGGTTTTCTGAATTTTGGAAGTTCGTCAAAGAACAAAAGTTCAGCAGGATCAATGAATCCGCCTTTCTTTGCTGTTGACAATTTGTCTTGATGTTTAACAATTTGTCTTTCAATTTTTGACAAGCAAGTGTCAATATTAACATACATGTTGTCTGATTCAACTTCGCTTCTTACAAAAAGATTTTTAGCGGTGAGTGTAACTTCCATTTTATAACTGTTGTCGTTTCTTGAAGATAAAACAACTTTGCATGAAGAGTCTTCGCCAACATATTTTTCAAAACGATTAACTTTTTTCTCAATAAGGTCTTTGAGTTTGTCTTTTGCTTTGTATCCTCTTTCTAAAATATCAATTCTCATAATTTTTTCCTCCCTAATTAGTAGTATGATTATACCATATGCAAAAAATTTAGCCAAACAAATAAAAGCCATTTTAATTTTTTTTGTAAAGTTTTATCAATTTTTTGCACCAATCAATATTTGGCACGGTGCTTAAAACAGTTGGTTCAAGGTCTTCTTCATTTATAATGGGGCGCATTTTGATTGTAAGCCCAACCGAAAGTGTTTCAGGAAGAATGGGATAGTTCAGTGTCAAATTGTCTGAATAGCCAGTTTTGTAAACTAGAATCGTGAGATATCCAAATTGCGGAAGTGTTGTCATTGAAAAATTGTTTGAAGGAATGATTGGAACGCTTATAATGCTTGTCATGCCATGTTTGTTCGTTTTTTCATAGTGGCGTGAGTCAACAATGCAAACTGTTGCGTTGTTGATTGGAATGAGTGATGATTCTTCCAAAACTGTAATTTGAATTTTTGCGGTTTGGCGCGGTGAGAATGCTTGGTTTATTCTTGCATGTTTACCAATGGAGAAAAACAACATCATTAAAAATATGATGTTTAGAAAAATAAGAGTGCTTGTGAGTGTTTTTAATAGATTGTTTTTCATGTTAAACTATATTCACAAAATGATTTTCAAATTCTGAAAAATAGTGTAAAATATAAATATGGAAATAGAGCATTCTGGTGCACAGGCTACTATGTAAGTACAGTAGGAAATAACAAGTCAGCAGTATATAGATATGTTGAAAATCAATTGAAAGAAGATATGATGACAGATCAATTAACAATAAGAGAATATAAAGACCCTTTTAAGGGTGGTAAGTAAAAAGAACGCAAAAGTCATGGCGTAAAGCCGTCAAATGAAACCGCTTTAGCG
>USTJ01000172.1 GCA_900557585.1 uncultured Eubacteriales bacterium | reverse complement strand
TTCGTTTGAAAGAACCAATGCTCTTGCAATACCATGACGGCATGCGCCTGCTTGACCTGAAAGTCCGCCACCATAAACATTGATGATAACATCATATTTATTTTCTGCACCAACCAAAACAAGAGGTTGTTTTACAATGTTGATGAGTGTGTCAAGACCAAAATATTTTTCAACTGGTTCTTTGTTTACAACAATGCTTCCCTCACCAGGCATGATTCTTACTCTTGCAATTGCTTTTTTTCTTCTTCCAGTTCCCCAGATTTGTTCTTTTTTAGATACAGTTGCTTTCTTTGCCATTACTATTATCTCCTTCCATCAAGATTGATAAGTTCTGGATTTTGTGCTTGATGTTCATGTTCTGCACCTTTATAAACTCTCAATTTCTTGATCATTTGTCTGCCGATACGATTTTTAGGGAGCATTCCTTTTACTGCTTCATAAACAGCCTTGTCTGATTTGTCTCTGAGCATTTCTTTATATTGGATTTCTTTAAGTCCGCCAATATACAAAGTGTGGTATCTATAATATTTTTGCTCCATTTTTTTACCAGTCAAAACAACTTTGTCTGTATTGATAACAATTACATGGTCGCCAGCGTCAACGTTTGGAGTGAATTCTGGTTTATTTTTTCCACGGAGAATTGCAGCAACTTGGCTTGCAAGTCTTCCAAGAGGCATGTTTGTTGCATCAACCAAATACCATTTTGTTGATTTGTTTTCTGGATTGTGAATATATGTTTTCATTTTTCTTTATCCTTACCTTTACTGTATTTTTTTGAACGACTTTGCCCGAGATGTTAGACATAATCATTGAAATTTATCATACGCTTTGTTATTCTATAATAATTTGCCAAATAAGTCAATAATAATTTTTATTTTTTTTGTTTTTTTTCAATTTTTTTTAATCATAATCAACCGAAAGCAGATATAGCCCACAACTTTTCACAGTTTTTCCTGCTTTTGTTCGGTCTTTTGCCTCGATAATCTTTTTCATGTCCTCTTCTTCTATTCTTGAAAGCCCAACATTTATAAGAGTTCCCATGATGATTCGAACCATGTTATATAAAAACCCGTTGCCACAAATTTTAAATTGATATTCATTTTCCGCAGTCTTTTCAATTTTAGCATCATAAACAGTGCGAACAAAGTTCGTTTTTCCGCTTTTTCTTGCAACAAACGAGCGAAAGTCATGCTCACCAATCAAATATTTGCAAGCGTTGCTCATTTTTTGAACATCAACCCTGTCATCAACCATAAGCGCATAGTTCCTTAAAAGTGGACGCTCAAATGGTGATAAATAGAACTTATAAACATAAGTCTTTCTTTTAGACGAAAAACGAGCGTCAAAATCGCTTGAAACTTTTTCAAGGCGAACAACCTTCACATCTTCAGGCAAATAGGCATTGATGCTTTCTTGAAGTTTTGGATTTTTCAGTTCTTTTGGCTGGTCAAAATGCAAAACTGCACCATAGGCATGAACACCTGCATCAGTTCTTCCAGAAGCAAAAGTTTCAACTTTTTGTTGATAAAGTTTTTCAAGTGCCTTTTCAATTTCGCCTTGAATTGTTCTTTTTTCTGGTTGAACTTGATAGCCCGAAAAGTTGGTTCCGTCATATTCAATTGTAAGTTTAATTCTTTCCATAGTTTCCTTCCACACCGATTATAACACACTCCGCAAAAATTGAAAATATTTTTTATAAAAAAATATAAACCATTCAAACATTTGACTTAAAATTTGTAAAAAGAATATAATTGTTTTATAAATCTATCAAAAAGGACGAAAATATGAAAAAATATATCACAACCGATGGCAACACCGCTTGCTCAAACATGGCATATGAACTTTCAGACATGGCGCTTATTTATCCAATCACGCCATCATCTCCAATGGCAGAAAATGTTGACACTTGCTCGGCAAAAGGCAAAACCAACATTTTTGGCGAAACCGTAAGCCTTACTGAAATGCAATCAGAAGCAGGTGCTGCTGGTAGGATACAGCCGCGCTGCCGAGGAATATGTAGACAGGATCCTGCAGAATCCGCAATGGGGATACGTGATCAGGGGTATA
>USTJ01000171.1 GCA_900557585.1 uncultured Eubacteriales bacterium | reverse complement strand
AACCATCATAGTCAAAATTATGACCAACATTAAAAAAATGATGCATTGATATAAAATTTTGCACAAAAAAAAGTGAGCCGAAACTCACTTTATTTTTTTTGTTTTAATCAATTGTAATTGTCACATTTTTTGTGAATGTGTTGTCTTTTTCAACAAAGGTGATTTTAAGTGTCACACTTCCAGAAGAAACATTTGAAAGGATAACTCCTGCGCTTGTTTTTTCAAGTGTTACACCTTCAATTTCAAAGGTTGCATCACTTGCCGAAAGGCGTTTTGTTCCGATAAGTTGACCATTGGTGTCAACAATTTTTGCAAGCACCAAAATGTTTTCAAATTTCAAAACAGAACCCTCTACAAGCGAATCTTGATAAACTTCAATGCTTTCAATTTGAGCAATTGACATTTCGTTTAAAACAATCACAAGTCTTTGGGTTTCACCATTATAGGTGAACTCGATATATGTGTTTGAACTGTTAGACAAGATTTTCAAGTTTTCATCGATATTTGATGATTTGCTTGAAATCATTCCATTGCTGATTGCAATGATTTGTTTTGACTTATCGCTCCAAAGTTCTTCAATATAAAGACCACGAAGGTCAACCTTGTCGCCAACATATTGATGGGTTGTTTGTTGTGAAAGTTTTGCAGAAACCAAATGTGGTGGCTCTGGTGGCTTTCTCAAAACAAAGAATGTTATAACGCCAGCAGTGATAAGCGCAAGGAAAACACAAATCAGCGAAATGATAATTGGCTTTTTAGGAGGCTTTACTTTGAAATGTTTAATATCAAGGTTGATTGAGAAGTCAAGACTCTTTTTATATTCACCAATATCGTTTGGGTCTTTTGCGCCCTCATCTGAATATTTTTGTTTAAGGTCGGCCAAGCGACGTCTTCTTTCAAGTTCGGCAGCAATTTCATCTTCTGTCATGCCCTCGAATTCGTTTTCTTCTTGTTGTTCAGGTTCAGGATTAGCCTCTTGTTGAACATTGCTCAAATCTTCATAGACCGATGAAGTATTGCTTTTTTGTTCTTTTCCTTTGAAAAAAGAGAACAATCCTCTTTTTTGCTTTTTGTTTTGAACAGGTTGGCTTGCTTCCTTAGTTGATTGCTCTTCTGTGCTTTCATTTGAAGAATTTTCTTCTAGATTTTCTTCGGCTGGCAATTCGCCTTTTTCACGCAAAATTTCGTTTCTTGCTTTGTCAAGTTCAGAAAAATCAATTTTGCTTATGTGTGAATTGATGTTTTTGTTTTCTTGTTGATTTTGAGTTTGTGAATAGTTTTCATTTTCTGAAACTGCTTCATTTTTTGTTTCAAAATCATCATTCAAGCCCAAAGATTCTTCAATTGAACCATAGTCTGGTGCATTTGCACTTTCAGGTTGCGGTTTTTTAGTTTCTTGCTCTTGATAAGTTTCATTTGATTGTTCATATGCATCAGCAGTGCCCTGTTCTTCTTGAATTTCATGGTCATCTTCATGAAGAGGTTCTTGGTTGATTGATTGAACATTATTTTGAGAATACTGCTCGTTTCTTGTTTGATAGATTGGAGAATCTTGATATTGAATTTTGCTTTTAACATTGTTTTGGGTCTTGGTGGTTTTATCTAGGATTGAAAAAGAATCTGGATGTTCATCTTTAATGATTGAAACGTCTTGCTTCCCAGCAATCAAGTTGCCTTTTTTGTCATATGCCGACAAATCAATGCCAATAAAGTTATAAAGGTTAATGTGATGTTTTTTTGAAAGGATTTTTGCCTTTTTATAATTTTCCGGGTCTGAAATTTTAAATTCTTTCAAACGGTCTTGAATCATTTTAAGGTTTTGTTTTCTAACCTCACGTTCAAGGCGTGCATCAGAAGAAACAACCCGAGCATTCGAGTTTTGTTTCAACATTTTTTCAAATTTATTTTGACCTGCCAAATTTGTTTCTCCTGTTTAGTATGCACATTTATCTCTTTTGCTATAAGTATAGCAAATATATTTTTCAATAGCAAACAATTTTAAAGTGTTCTTACGAATGCTGAAAGTATAATTGCATTTCCAATTGACATGCTTTTTCCTTTTGATGCTCTTGTGTCTTCTTCAATATTAGAAGCAGAAACTGCAACATAGTTTTCATCA
>USTJ01000170.1 GCA_900557585.1 uncultured Eubacteriales bacterium | reverse complement strand
TCGGTCAATGTTTCGTCATCTTCGTCCTTGGATTCAATTATTTTTAATTGAGTTTGAGCAGAAGAAATCTGCCCAATAAGAACTTCAATCTCGCTCTGCAGCTGCTCAACCTGAGGTCCACCTGCCTTAATAAGCTTGTCCTCAACATCAGCAAATCGAGCATTCAAACGAGTTTTTTGTTCCTGTAGCTTTCCAAGTTCTTCAAATGCCGCAACAAGACGCTCATCGTACGTACTGCCCATCAATACACTTTTGATATTATTCAAAACTGCTTGATGATCACTACCCAAATATCGTTCCGCGTTCTTGAGTATCGCATCTCGTTCTTTTTCTCCAATGCATCTATCGCAAACGCATTTTTCTGCATAAGCAAGTTCCGTGAAGAAGTCTTTCGAGCTGCTTTTGGGAAGTTTCAATTTCTTCATCGAAACTTGTTTCTTTTGTGTCCATAAGACGAGGAGAATTTTCTGCTTCTTGCTCGTCCATATGGCTTGTAAATTTGAATTTATTTTCTTCCATCATTCATTCCTATTATAAACATTTTCTAATGATTTGGTCGGCTTTGTCGGTTTCGGTTGCCTTTGCTTTGACAAGTTTTGTTGCATCTTCTTTCTTGATTCCAAGTTCAACCAAAATTGCAACAGCATCATTCATTTCGCTTGTGAAAGTTGTTTCTGGTGCAAAGTTTATGAATCCGTCAATTGGGCTTTGTTCGGCTTTCACATTTTCTTCAACCTTTTCGCGAAGTTCAAGGACAATTCTTTCGGCTGTCTTTTTCCCTAGACCTTTGATTTTTGTTAAAAGCGAAACATTTTGATTTATAACCGCACTTGCCAAACTTCTTGAACCCATTGCAGACAAAATGCTTATTGCCATTTTTGGCCCAATGCCTGAAACCGAAATAAGATTTAAAAACATTCTTTTTTCTGCAAGGTCAGAAAATCCAAACAAAAACATTCCGTCTTCACGAACCTGCAAATAGGTGTACACCTTTTGTTCTCCTGAAGTTTTTGTGAGTGCGTCAATTGTGTTAAGAGAGCAACAAACTTCATATTCAACGCCACCATTTTCAACGGCGATGATATTTTCATCAACTCTTGTAATTTTTCCTTTAAGTGAATATATCATTATTTTTTGTCCTTTTTCAAATTTTCAATAAGTCCAAGATTTTTCTTTTGGTCTTTGTGATAAACTCGCTTTTGAATGTCAAACATGCTGTTGCTTTTCAGCGAGTTGTTGGTTTGTGCATGAGTAAGCGCAACTGCAAGCGCATCGGCTGCATCGTCTGGCTTTGGGGCTTTTTTTAGATTTAAAAGCATTTTTGTCATATATTGAACTTGCTTTTTGTCTGCCTTTCCTGTTCCAGTGATTGCTTGCTTGATTTGAATTGGCGTATATTCAAACAAATTTCCACAAGTTTGAACGCCCGTGCAAATTATCACACCTCTTGCTTCGGCAACCTGAATTCCTGTTGTAATATTGTTGTTGAAAAACAACTCTTCAACAGCAATTGCGTCGGGCTTAAACATTGAAACAAGACCTTTCATTCCCTCGTTTATTTCAGCAAGACGAGTTGGAAAAGATTCTTCTTTGTCCGTTTCAATTGCACCATAATCAACAACCGAACACTTTCCTGTTTTGTCATCTTTGTTTATAACACCATAGCCAACAATTGCATAGCCAGGGTCGATGCCAAGAATAATCATAGTTTCCCCTTATACACTTTTATACATAATATATAATAACTTTTTCCCACGCACAAAGTCAAATGAATAATAAAAAATTCCGCCTCTCTGCCAAGTAATGTAATTTTTATATAATTTGCTATTTTATTGCAATGTTTAGAATTTTAATTTGAATGTAATAAAAAATCCCTAATGCAAACAATGTTTGCTATCATGTGAACAAAGTGAACTATCATGCGGACTCGTCCGCTATCATGCATGCCTGCATGCTATTTAGAAGACAGAAAAAAAAGAACCCACATAAAAGAAGTAAATAATTCAAAGTTTACTAAAAAATAAGATAATATCAATAATAATTTATGGTAGGTTTGAAAACGAATAGCAACAAATTCGTTTGGATTTTCGAGAAAAAAAGCCCAAATAAGGTTCCCGATTGTATCTTGCGTTACATCGGGGTCTTGTTTG
>USTJ01000169.1 GCA_900557585.1 uncultured Eubacteriales bacterium | reverse complement strand
TGTAACGGCACCAAGACGACCAGCCTGTGCAACAATTTCAGCCTCGCGTTGGTGGTTCTTTGCGTTGAGCACATTGTGTGGAATTTTAAGTTTGCGAAGTTGTTTTGAAAGTTCTTCGGACTTCTCAACAGTGATTGTACCAACCAAAACTGGTTGTTTCCTTTCATAACAATCTTGAATGTCGGCACAAATTGCACGGATTTTTGCATCGTGAGAGAAATAGAAACTGTCTGGTTTATCAATTCTTTGAACTGGGCTGTTTGTTGGAATTGTTACAACATCAAGTCCATAAATGTCACGAAATTCGGCTTCTTCGGTTTTCGCAGTTCCGGTCATACCACTGATTTTGTTATACATTTTAAAGAAGTTTTGAAGAGTTACGGTTGCAAGAGTTTTGTTTTCTGCATTGATTTTCACGCCCTCTTTTGCTTCGATTGCTTGGTGAAGTCCGTCTGAATAGCGACGACCAATCATTACACGTCCTGTGAACTCATCAACAATCAAAACCTCGCCATTCACAACGATATAGTCATTGTCTTTTTTCATCATGAATCTTGCACGAATGGCATTGTTAATGTCGTGGTTTGTTTCGGTGTTTGCAACATCACTCAAATTTTCAAGACCATAAAATCTTTCGGCTTTTGCAATTCCGGATTCTGTAAGGTGGATTGTCTTTTTCTTTTCATCAATCAAAACATCATCTTTTTTCAAGGTTTTTGCAAAGCGACATGCGGTTTCATAGTTTTCGCAACTATCCCCAGCAGGGCCAGACAAAATGAGAGGTGTTCTTGCCTCATCAATCAAAATGCTATCAACCTCGTCGACAACCGCAAATTCAAGACCACGCATCATCATTTGGTCGCGAGAAAGTGCCATGTTATCACGAAGATAGTCAAAGCCAAACTCACTGTTTGTTCCATAGGTGATGTCGGCATCATAAGCAGCCTTTTTCTCTTTCAAGTCTTGGTTTGAATATACAACCCCTACTTTAAGACCAAGGAATCGGTGGATTTTTCCCATCCACTCTGCGTCACGCTTTGCAAGATATTCGTTTACTGTTACAATGTGAACAGGTTTTCCAGAAAGCGCATTCAAATATGCTGGCAAAGTTGAAACCAAAGTTTTTCCTTCACCAGTTTTCATTTCAGCAATACGACCTTGGTGAAGCACAATTCCACCAATAATTTGAACGTGGAAATGTTTCATTTTCAAAACTCTGAACGATGCTTCACGAACAACTGCATATGCATCTGGCAAAATGTCGTCAAGAGTTTCACCATTTGCAAGGCGCTCTTTCAACACTGCTGTTTGATTTTTAAGCTCATCATCGGTCATGGCTGAATATTTTTCATCAAGAGCCTCAACCTTTGCGGCGATTTTTTCAAGTTTTTTCAAACTTCTATTATTATCAAAATTAGCGAAATAACTAAAAAGTCCCATATAAATACCTCTATAACAATATATAATAAATAATATCAAAAGTAAAGACAAATGAAAAACTTCAAAACTTTTCTTTGCTTTTTTATGTCAATTTTTGCCGTTTCAGTTTCCAAGGCAAGGAGTTTTTGCAATTGACAAAACCGAAACACTTCGGGCGCCCGCTTTTAAAAGTGTTTTTGAACATTCATCTGCGGTTGCACCAGTTGTTACAACGTCATCAATCAAAAGAACATCTTTATTTTTGAAATCTTGCTTGTTTATTGCTTTGAAACTGTTTTCAAGATTTTTTCTTCTTTCAATCTTGCCAAGCGTTGCTTGACGCGGAGCATCTTTCATTCTTTGCAAACTTTCAACAAGTGGAATATCGGTTAAAGCCGAAAACTCTTTGCAAAGTTCAAAAGATTGATTGTATCCCCTTTGCTTTTCACGCTCTTTTGGCATTGGAACAAATGTGACAACATCGGCAATAATGTCAACTGTTTCAAAACGCTTTGCAAGAAGACGCGCAAGTGGAAGTGCAAACGCCTTTGTTCCACCATATTTAAACTTCAAAATTGCAGGAGCGGATTTCTCGTTATAAACAAGAACACTTCTTGCTCTGTCAAACTCGTGTTCTTCATTTTTGCACTCTATGCAAAAGTCATAGTCACCAGAAATTTTTGCGCCACATTTCAAACAATATCTGTCACCAATAAAATCAAGGTTCTGTTTGCAACGAAAGCACATGCG
>USTJ01000168.1 GCA_900557585.1 uncultured Eubacteriales bacterium | reverse complement strand
TCGCACTGATAATTCGATTTCTTTCCAAAAACGAATATTGTGTTGGACGGCGGAAAATTGGATATTCACTTATAAGCAATCCACCACTAGAAACAATTCTTTCAGCAAGGTGAGCATTTTCAGCAGGATAAATTGAATCAAGCCCTCCACCAAGAACAGCAATCGTTTTTCCTTTTGCGTCAAGCGAAGAAACTGCAACCTCACTGTCAAGCCCATAGGCAAGCCCAGACACCGTAACCATTCCAGCACGGCAAAGTTCTTTTGCAAAAAGCGATGTAACATCACGGCCATAAAAGGTTGGTTTTCTTGTTCCGATAATTGCAATGCACTTTTCTTTTAAAAGCGAAATGTCTCCTTTATAGTATAAACAAATTGGATAATCATCAATTTCAAGTAAACTTTTTGGATATTCTTTATCTTTTGCAGAAATCACTTTTACACCGTATTTTTGCAGTTCTGATGCAAAATTTTCAACATTTTCACGCGAAATTGCGTTTTTTAGTTTTAAATATACACCCTCTCCAAGATTTTTAACAATGCCTTCTTTATAAAAATCAATATTATCAACAAAGGCACAAATATCAAAATTTTCACAAAGAAAATGCCTTGCTTTAAACGGCAAAGCAATCTTGTCAAGCAAACTTAAAACCTCAGTTTCTGTCATCTACATCACCTTTTCAATTGTTCTATATGCAATTGCTTCTGCAACATGTGCCAGTTCAATATTCTCACTTCCAGCAAGGTCGGCAATTGTTCTTGCAACTTTCAAAATACGATTATATCCACGGGCGGACATATGAAATTTTTCGAAAGCAGTTTCAATAAGTTTTTCCGAGTCATCATCAATACAGCAATATTTCTTTATAAGTCTAGAATTCATTTTTGCATTACAATATATTTTTTCACCTTTAAAGCGTTCAAGTTGAATTTGCCTTGCTTTATCAACACGCTTTTTCACTTCTTCACTCGACTCTTCAAGTTTGTCACTTTTAAGGTCAACAAAAGAAACTCGGTCAACATCAATCTTCAAATCAATACGGTCAAGAAGTGGGCCAGACAATTTTCTCAGATATCTTGAAATCTGACTTGGTGAACATGTGCATTGCAAATCTTTTGAACCATAGTTTCCACATGGGCATGGATTCATGCTTGCAACCAAAATAAAGTTTGCTGGATATTCAATTGTTCCAATTGCTCTTGAAACTGTAATCACACCATCTTCAAGAGGTTGACGAAGTGTTTCAAGTGTATCTCTGCTATATTCTGGCATTTCATCAAGAAACAAAACACCATTGTGTGCTAAACTGATTTCGCCAGGTTTTGCATCTTTTCCACCACCAGTCAAAGCAACAGTTGATGCAGTGTGGTGGGGCGAACGGAAAGGACGCGAAGTGATGATTCCTTTTGAATGGTCAAGAACACCAGCAACGCTGTGAATTTTTGTAATTTCCAAGGCCTCTTCAAAAGTTAGGTCTGGAAGAATTGAAGGAACACATCTTGCAAGCATGGTTTTTCCACTTCCAGGAGGGCCAACCATCAATATATTATGTCCACCAGCAACAGCAATCTCCATTGCACGTTTCGCAACTGCCTGCCCTTTCACTCTTGCAAAGTCTTCACTTGCTTTGAGCCCTTCACTTTTCCAAACAGTTTTCTCAATTGGAAGTGCAGTTCTTTCACCCTTCAAAAACTCTATCACTTCTGAAAGTTTATCAAAACAATAAACATTTATGCCGTCAATATAACTTGCCTCTTTCATGTTTTCTTTTGGAACAACAAAAGATGTATAGCCTTGCTCGCGAGCAGCAATCAACATTGGCAAAAGCCCATTCACCGCTTTAAGTGAACCATCAAGACCAAGTTCACCAATAAAAATGAAATCTTTAACTCTTGGATTTTCAATTTGCGCTGTTGCGGTCAAAATCGAAACAGCAATTGCAAGGTCAAAAGAAGGGCCTTCTTTCTTTTTGTTTGCTGGTGCCAAATTCACAGTGATGCGATGAACAGGAAAATGATATCCCGAATTTTTAATTGCAGAACGAACACGCTCTTTTGATTCTTTCACAGCAGTGTCTGGAAGACCAACAATATCATATTTTGGCAAGCCTTGATTTATGTCAACTTCAACATCAACCTTGAAACCCGAAAGACCAACAAGGCCATAACTTTTGATAACAGCAAGCATAATTATCTCC
>USTJ01000167.1 GCA_900557585.1 uncultured Eubacteriales bacterium | reverse complement strand
CGACCTTTGGGTTATGAGCCCAACGAGCTTCCGGACTGCTCTATCCCGCGATATGGCTTTATTTCGTAAAGCGTTTATATAATACAACCAAAACGCACATTTGTCAACACTTTCTTTTAAAAAATATTTTATGAAACAGCAAGTGCCATGAAACAGATTATTTTTTTAAAAAATCTAAACAATGATGAAGATAATTTAAAACAATAAATTGCGTAATGGTTTTTGACAGTAACATTTGTTTTTGTATTTTGCCATCAATAAGATTATATTCATATTTTGGCATGATTATGCATTTTAGTTTGACAAATGTTTTTGAAAAATTATATCATTAAAGAAATATAAGGAGATGCCTATGGAATTTGCTATTTTTGCAACCGTTTGTATGATAATGGTTGGTGCATTTTTGTTTGTAAGATGCACAAAAGGTGCAGGACCTCTTGCACTTGCTTTAAAATCTATTGCTTCGATTATTTTTGTTTTTGCAGGAATCTATGCAACATATAAAATTGGTCTTTCACTTGCAAACATGTTTATTGTTTTCGGTCTGATTCTTGCTCTTTTTGGAGACATTGTTCTTGACCTTAAAGTTGCATATCCAGAACAAGTGAAACCCTATCTCAACACAGGAATGATAAGTTTTTCTTGTAGTTCAGCAATGTATATTGTTGCAACAATTTTAATTTGGAATGGTCTTAAAAATTTTGTTCTTGCATGCGTTGGTTCATTTGCAATTGCACTTCTCTTCGCTGTTGTTGTGCTTCTGCTTGCAAAGCCACTTAAACTTGATTTTAAAGGATACAAAGTTCAAACAGTTGTCTATTCAACCCTTGTTGCAATGGCAGGGATTTTGAGTTTGTTCATAAGTTTCTATGTTCCAGGATTTGCAATTTTTGCAGTTGGCGTTTTGCTTGTTCTTGTAAGTGACCTTGTTCTCAGCCTTATGTATTTTGGCGGAAAACAAAACAGCAAAGTGCTTTGCATCATCAACCACATTCTTTATTATATCGGAGAACTTATGGTTGTTGCATACCTTTTCTTCCAACTTGGATAAAGGCAAAATAAAAGAGCAGTTTACCTGCTCTTTTTTCTTTGTTTATTTTTCGTTGAAGAAATTTAAAACATCATCATAAACTTCTTTACGGTTTATTTCATTTAAAAGTTCGTGTCTTGCGTCTGAATAAAGTTTGATGCGTGCATTTTTACCCTTTTTGATATAAAGTCTATAAAGGTTTGTAACATCTTTTCCACAGTTTCCAACAGGGTCTTTGTCGCCAGCAATCAAAAAGATTTTTGTGTCTTTTGGAATGTTTTCAATGTTTTTGTTGAGTTTGACAAAGTTTTTGAACATGCTTTGATAAAAACTTACAGGAAAACTTTCGCCACAGAATGGGTCTTCTTGATATTTTTTGAACATTTCTTCGTCACGAGTGAGCCAGTTTCCGTCTTTGAACTTTTTGCCATAACTTTTGAAACTCATGTTTTCAATTGTTTTTGCCTTTTCATCTTTTTTCCCAAATGCAACCATTGTGTTTGCCAAAGACTTTGCCATTTTGAACAAAAACTTGTCGCCATAACCAGTTCCGCAAAGAACAAATTTGTCTGGAGTGAAGCAAACTTGCATCAATCTTTGTGTCACAAAAGAGCCAAACGAGTGACTGAAAACATAAATTGGAAGGTGATATGTTTTGTCAAGATAATCACAAATGATTTTTTGGTCTTCCAAAATTTCAGTGAAAATGTCTTCTTCACCATAGCCTTGTTTGTTTTCATATACCAAAGATTTACCATGTCCGCGAAGGTCGCTCACAAAAACAACATATCCGTTTTTGCAAAGAAATTCTGCAAAGTCTTGATAGCGTGAGCCATGCTCTTGCATTCCATGAATAATTTGAATGCATGCTTTTGCTTTTTTCTCTGGCTCGAAAATATAACAGTTGAGTTCAAGGTCGTGAAAACCTTTAAGTTTGAAGTTTTTCATATTTCTCTCCTTTAATATTGTGTGCAAAGTCCGCCTTTTTATGAAAATAGTATAGCAGTTTTGAAAAGTTTTACAAAACAAAAAATTGCAATAAAACAAAAAATTGAATATCGGCAAAAACTTTTGTTTAAAAATATTGACAAAGCCACCGAAAAAGCCTATACTAAAATGGCTTTCAGCAAAATGCAACCGTAGCTCAGCTGGATAGAGCATTCGGCTACGAACCGAAAGGTTGGGGG
>USTJ01000166.1 GCA_900557585.1 uncultured Eubacteriales bacterium | reverse complement strand
AAAAACAACATTAAAAAAGCATGGTGGAAACGCTTTGTTCAAGAAAGCGACAACAGTTTTGGTGTTGATGCTGCCATTTTAATGAACCCTCGTGTTTGGGAAGCATCTGGACACACAACAAGTTTTGCCGACCCTAAAATGGATTGCAAAGAATGCAAAATGAGAGAAAGAGCAGACAATCTTATTGAAGAATATTGCGCAAAACACAAAATTTCTGGCATTATTCCAGACAAAATGACAACCGACGAAATGCAAGCATTCATCGAAGAACACAAAGTGAACTGCCCAAAATGTGGAAAGCACAACTGGACACCAATTCGTCAATTTAACCTTATGTTCGAAACATCAAGAGGCGTTACCGAAGAGGGTCAAAACAAAATCTATCTTCGCCCAGAAACCGCACAAGGTGAATTTGTAAACTTCTTGAACGTTCAAAGAACAACACGTGCAAAAGTTCCTTTTGGAATTGCACAAATTGGAAAGGCTTTCAGAAACGAAATCACCCCAGGAAACTTTATTTTCAGAACAATTGAGTTCGAACAAATGGAACATCAATTCTTCTGCAAAGGTGAAGACGGCGAAAAATATTATAACGAATATAAACAAAAAGCAATGCAATTTTTGCTTGACCTTGGATTTAAACAAGACGATCTTCGCTTTAAAGACCACGACAAACTTGCACACTATGCAAAAGCCGCTTGCGACATTCAATACAACTTCCCTATTGGTTGGAGCGAACTTAACGGAATCCACAACCGCACAAACTATGACCTTTCTCGTCACCAAGAATTTAGCGGAAAGAGCATGATGTATACCGACCCAATCACAAACGAAAAATATATTCCACACGACATTGAATATTCAATTGGTTGCGACCGCCTTGTTCTTGCAACTCTTTGCAATGCCTATGACGAAGAAACCTTGGAAGGTGGAGACACAAGAATTGTAATGCACTTTGAGCCATGCCTTGCACCATATAAAGTTGCAGTTCTTCCTCTTCAAAAGAATTTGAGCGAAAAAGCAAAAGAGATTTATAAAAATCTTCAAAAACACTTTATGTGCACCTATGATGAAGCAGGTTCAATTGGAAAAAGATATCGTCGTCAAGACCAAATTGGAACCCCAGTTTGCTTGACTATTGACTTCAACACTCTTGAAGACAACACAGTCACCATTCGTGACCGCGACACAATGGAACAAATCCGCATGAACGTTGCAGACGTTCCAGCCTATATCCAAAACAAACTCGAATTCTAAAATATCGCATCATTTTTAGAAGTCCAAATTTGATAATTATTTAACAAATATTTTTAAATTTAACACAAAAAAACACTAGAAATTTTCTAGTGTTTTTTTTATAGCAAATAAAAAACTTTTACGCAACAAGGGTTGCATATTCACTTTGAAGGCGAGTGATTTCTTGTTTTGTGTTTTCAGCATCGGCATCAAGACCTTTTGCAGATTGCATTGCATATTTCACTTTATTGATTTTTAAAAGTGTATAAACACTCATGATTTGCTCAATTTCGTTCAAAGAAGAATATTCAAGCAAAGCAATTTTGTCATCAATAAGTTGCAAAATGGTTTTTGATTTATATTCCTCATCTGCAAGACTTGCAAGAAGTTGCTTTTCGTTTTTTGCTCCCGCAAAACATGAAACATAGGCATCAAGCGCAAAAGTGTAACGATTTTGTCTTTCAAGGTCGGCAATTGCAGTTGCTTCGGCTTTTGTCTTTTTTCCATTTTTATAAAGTGCAACAACTTTTTGGTTTTGCAAATATGAGTCTAGGTTTGCGACATATGCAACATATTCTTTTTTCACGCTTTGTTTTGCGCTGTTATCAAGTTTTTCGCAAAATGCATCATAGTCGACATCTTCTTGAAGTTTTTGAATGCATGAAATTGTTTGACCATGTCTGTTTGCCTTGATTGTTGCAAGCGTAAGGTTATAAAGGTCTTCTATCTTTCCAGATTTTTTATAAATTTGTTCATATCCAAGAACCTCTCCACCCTTCCAGTTCATTTTTTCACTTGCTGAAATTGCGGTTTTTGGAAACAAACAAAAAGACACTGCAAAGAAATAGAAAACTGCAACAACGCACGCAAACAAAGTTGCAAAAGCATATTTCAAAATTGCAAATAATTCACTATTTTTTGCAGTATTTTGCATTTTAACATTGTTTTCATTTTTTATCAGTTGTTTTTCGTCCATGTTTTTTTGTCCTATTTTTTTGCGATTTCATCAAGCATTTTTATTCTTGCTTCGTGG
>USTJ01000165.1 GCA_900557585.1 uncultured Eubacteriales bacterium | reverse complement strand
CCGAAGCCGACAACATTTTGGAACAAGTGAAACCAGACGACCTTGTAAGTTTTGGTCTTATTCCTGAATTTGTTGGAAGAATTCCTATCATTGTTTCGCTTCACGACCTTGACGAGCCTGCACTTTGCAGAATTTTGGTTGAGCCAAGAAATGCACTTATCAAGCAATATAAGAAAATGTTCAGCCTTGACGGCATTGAACTTGACTTTACAAAACGAGCAGTGAACAGTTTTGCGAAAAAGGCAATCAAACTTAAAACTGGCGCTCGTGGTCTTCGAACAATTTTGGAAGAGGCAATGCTTCCGCTTATGTATTCGGTTCCGTCTGATGACACAATTGCAAAAATTGTGATAGACACAAAAGAAAACAATGCAGAAGAGGTTGAGCCAATCTATATTCGAAAAGAAAAAGACACATCTTCTGATGTTCAAACAGCATAAATCAAAGAGCAGAAAAAATCTGCTCTTTTTTATTTTTAATAAGATTGATTTTTGGTCTTGTTTCATGTAAAATAGGAAGTGAAATTTTAAAGGAGGGAAAACCATGATAATTAAAAAAGCAAAGTTCTTGAAAAGTGAATCACGCATCACTGCAAACTATGCGGGTTTCAATTTGCCAGAAATTGCGGTTGTTGGGCGAAGCAATGTTGGAAAATCAAGTTTCATAAACATGCTTGCAAACAACAAAAAACTTGCAAAAACCTCGGCAACCCCAGGAAGAACAAGACTTGTGAACTATTTTTTGTTCAATGATAATTTTGTTTTGGTAGACCTTCCAGGCTATGGCTATGCAAAAGCATCAAAAGCCGAACAAAGCGGTTGGGAAAACATGATAACATCATATTTTGCTGAAACTGATAATCTTGTTGGAATCATCATGCTTGTGGACATTCGTCACACTCCAACCGAGCGAGACAAAGAAATGCTTGCATATCTCTATGCCTATAACATTCCTGTTGTGATTGCATGCACAAAGCAAGACAAAATCAAACGCAGTGAAATGGCAAGAAAAGTTATGGATATTTCTGGAACACTTATGGTTGGCAAAGAAAATATTATTGTAACCAGCAGTGAAACCAAATATGGCAAAGACAAGATTTGTGAAAAGATTGAGCAGTTCATTGAAAATGCAAAACCAAAGGCGGGTGAGACCAATGAAGATATTTGCGATTAGTGACCTTCATTTAAGTTTCATGGTTGAAAAGCCAATGGACATTTTTGGCGGACATTGGGAAAACTATACTGAAAAAATCAAAGATAATTGGCAAAAAACAATTTCAGATGACGACCTTGTGTTGATTTGTGGAGACATCAGTTGGGCAATGAAAATGTCTGAAACAGTAAAAGACTTTGAATATATAGACAGTCTTCATGGAAAGAAAATCATAATTCGCGGAAACCATGATTATTGGTGGAAGTCTATTTCAGCCATTCGCGAAACTTTGCCAGCATCTATTTCTGCTTTGCAAAACGACAGCATGAAAGTTGGAAATGTTGTGATTGCAGGAACAAGGGGCTGGGAAGTGTGCGAAGGAAATATGGATTTTAATTTTTCACAGCAAGACAAAAAAATATTCAATCGAGAAGTTATTCGTTTGCGTCTTGCACTTGAAGATGCAATGAAAAGAAAAGAGAAAGGGGATAAACTTATTTGCATGATTCACTATCCACCTTTCAACAGTCATCGTGATGACAGCGGGTTTACAAAACTTTTTGAAGAGTTCAAAGTTGACGCGGTTATTTATGGACACATTCACAACAATATTGGAAGATATGAAAGATTGATTGTGAAAAATGGAATCCCATACTATTTGACAAGTGCAGACATGCTTCACATGAAGCCTGCCGAGATTGTTTTGTGATAAAAGTGGTCAAAATTTTTGGGCACTGACAAAATTTTTTATTGAAGTGGCATGAAAAAGACATCATTTTGGTGTCTTTTTCTTGTTTTTTGCCTTGAAAAGAGGTGTTTTAATAGTTAAAAACGAAGGTTATTCGCCGGAAAATGATTATATTTGCATGTTTTGTGAAAAAATCAATTAAACTATAATATGAGCGAAGAGATTGAGAAAAACGAAAGAGAGTATTCCGCCGATAGTATTCAGGTACTGGAAGGTTTGGAGGCAGTGAGGATGCGTCCCTCCATGTATATCGGAGACGTTAATGTCAAAGGGTTGCACCATTTGGTTTACGAGGTCGTAGACAACTCTATAGACGAGGCTTTGGCTGGATTTTGTGATCATATTCAGGTAACTATAAACGAAGATAACTCGATCTCTG
>USTJ01000164.1 GCA_900557585.1 uncultured Eubacteriales bacterium | reverse complement strand
CTTTCGGGTGGTCTTATTGCTGCGTCAAGCGGTGTTGCTGTGTCTATTGGGCTTAGTTATTTGGTCTCATTTTTCGTTAGTTCGAAAACTAAAAAAGACTAATATTTTGAACTTTTTGGTCATATAATTGACTGTGAAAAATGAAAATAATTTTGCAATAAAAACAATAAATATCCACAAAAAACGCAAAACTGTGTGCATTTTTACAATTATATTTGCAATATTTGCGTTTTTTATTCTGTATATTAAATTTCTTGTAACCCCACTTATGGTTGACATTAGCACTTCGCAAATAAAAGTTTATGGCGCAAAATCAATGAACTATGCGATCACCGAAACAATGAATCAAAACATCTCATATGACGACTTGATTTCCATTGTAACAGACAGTTCTGGAAAGATTGGAATGATACAAGCAAACACTGTGAAAATCAACAATGTTTCAATGATGATTGAAAGAATCACTCTTGCACATTTGCTTGATTCTTCAAGAAATCCAATTTCGATTCCTCTTGGTGCGTTCTCTGGAATTTCTATTTTTTCAGGTATGGGGCCTCCGGTGAAAATTGATATTTACCCATATGGTGAAGTGACTTGCAGGTTTTTGTCGCAGTTTATCAGCGCAGGAATCAACCAAACTCAACATAAAATTTATGTTGACATAAAGGCAAAAGTGAATGTTGTTTTGCCGTTCAAAACGCTCACCATTCCAATGGAAAATGAAGTGCTTGTTTGCGAAAGTGTTATCATTGGAGAGATTCCTGAAACCTATCTTCGTTCGAACACTCTTTCTGATATGGTTGATTTGATTCCATAGTGCTATAAAACATGCCTTATTGAAAAATAGGGCATTTTTATTTTTATATTTCTCACAAATCTTTTTCAGATTTTTTGCAGTTTTTTTTTTGATATAAATATATTTTGATTTCAATTTCTTTTATACTTTTTATACTTTTGATTTTTTATTGTCGCTCTGCTTATATATTTAAAGTACACTATTTTATTTTTATCTTGACTTTTGTGGCAAATTTTACTATCCTTTAAAAGGAAGTGAAATATGGAAAGAATTTTTTATCTTGACAATGCAGCAACAACAAAAATGTTTGACGAAGTGAAAGAGCGTGCAAGCAAATTTTTGTGCGAGGATTTTTTCAATCCATCTGCGGTTTATAAGCAATCGGTTGACGTTAAAAGAGAAGTGGAAAACGCAAGAGGTTTTTTGCTTGATTGTCTTGGTGCGTCACATGATGATAAGTTGATTTTCACAGGAAGTGCAACCGAGGCGAACAACACTGTGATTTTTTCGCAAAGAAATTTTGCTGGAAAAAGGTATTTGTTTGGAGCGGGAGAGCACCCATCAGTTAAAGAGTGCGCAAAGCAACTTGAAATGAAAGGGTATAAAGTTGAGTTCATTCCTCTTGACAAAAGTGGAAGAATTGATGAAGAGAAGTTCAAGCAAATGCTTGGAAGCGATGTTGCATTTGTTTCTGTTCAACATGTTTCAAACGAAACTGGCGCGGTGAACAACATTAAAAAACTTGTGACACTTGCAAAAAGAGCAAACAAAGATGTGAAGTTTCACAGCGACGGCGTTCAAGCCTTTATGAAGTTTCCAATTGATGTGACCGACCTTGGTGTTGACTATTATACAATTTCTGCCCACAAGATTGGTGGAATGAAAGGCGTTGGTGCTCTTTATGTTAAAAAAGGAACAAAAGTGAACACTCTCATTTTTGGCGGTGGGCAAGAAAACGGACTTCGTTCAGGAACCGAAAATGTTTTTGGAATTGCAAGTTTTGCCTATGCTGCTGAAAAAATGAGAAAAGAGCAAAAGCAAAATTTTGAAAAAGTTAAAAAAATGCGTGAAGAATTGCTTTTGGCTTTCAAAGAAAATGGAATTGAATATGTGCTTCATGGAGAAAGTGGAGTTCCACACACAATGAACATTATGCTTGAAAAAAGTATTCGAGGGGAAACTCTTGTTCATGCTCTTGAAAAGCGCGGAGTTTTGCTTTCGACGGGTTCGGCATGTTCAGCAACAAAACATTTTAACAGCACGCTAGAAGCAATGGGTGTTCCGAACTCTGAAATTTTGGCAAGTGTTAGAATTTCCATCAGTCCATATATGGATTTTGATGCAAAACTTATTGCAAAAATTGTTAAAGAAGAAATAGACAAACTTAAAGGATAGATAAATGGAAAAACTTATTTTGATTAGATATGGCGAAATTTTCTTGAAAGGCAAAAATCGTTGTTTTTTTGAAAATTTGCTGAAAAGTAACATTAAAAATGCAATTGCAG
>USTJ01000163.1 GCA_900557585.1 uncultured Eubacteriales bacterium | reverse complement strand
AAATATTCCGTATGTTAATTTAAATACAGATAATGACACTAATTATAATCTTGATGATGTTTTTAAGAAGCTTTTATGTCTTGATAAACGACAACTTGTTAATAAAGTTGAATCAATAAATTTTAGGTTTGAGTCAATTCGTGATTGTCTAACAAAAATAAAAAATAAAAAAAATAATACTTGACTTTAAATTATTTCTTTAATAATATAATTATATAACGAAAGGGCGTTTAGCTCAATTGGTAGAGCGTCTCCCTTACAAGGAGAGCTGGTAGCGCAGTTGACTCTTAATCAATTGGTCGAGGGTTCGAATCCCTCCAAGCCCACCATTTTGAAAAAACATACACTTGAACATAGGTTTGAGTGTATTTTTTATTGTTATTGTTAGCTTTGAGCCATCCCATAAAAAGTGTGAGGTTATCAATTTTAGTAGGGTACGTTTTTGAAGCACATCACCAGCCAAATAAGCACTGTGTGCGTTTTTGCACAGTGTGAGGAGTGCTGTAGCCTTTTGAATAATTTCATCATTTTCTTGACTAATGAAATCAAATTGCATTCTTGCTTCATCAAGTTCAATTTGCCATTCATTCTTCTTTTCAAAGTAAAATTCTTCTGAAATTGTTTCATCAATCTTGTCAATATAAAGTTTGTTCAATCTTTTCTTCAGAACACTGATTTTTTTCTGAATTGCATCAAGTGTTTCTTGTTCATATTCCTGTTTGCCCTGGAGCATATCTTTCAACTTTTCAAGAATAGCTTCAGCAAATTCAGGTGGGCAAGTAAGGTTCTTGAACAAATCTTCAACCATTTGGTCCACATATTCTTCTTTTAGCAGTTTATCTTTGTCATCAGTGCTTCTGTAATAGATGTATTTGCCTTTTTTAATATCACCTACAAGCATGTAGTTGTTAGGCGATTTTATAAGCCCTGAATACAAGAAGTCATGCTTTGTAACGTGTGGGGCTGTTCTATCTTTAATAATTTTTTGTACTGAATAATAAAGTTCTTTTGTTATTATCGGTGTGTGCTGGGTTTCAAAATATCTTTTACCCTTATACTCAAATTCACCCATATAGAATGGGTTATGCAATATTTTTTCAATGGTTTTCTTTGTGCAGTTGCGTTTGCCTATTGTAAACCCATCAGCTGCAAGTTTTTTAGCAAGGCTATTGAATGTAAAGCAACCAGTTGAATACAATTCAAAGGCTTTGATTACAAAAGGGGCTTTTTCTTTATCAACAACAATTTTGCTTTTTTTCTTGCTGGTTCTTTGGTTCAAATATCCTGTTGGGGCTTTGCCCGGAAAGAAACCTTCTTCTGCTGCTTCAACCATGCCTTTTTTAACTTCATTTGACAAATTGCGTGGATATAAAGAAGAAACAGCCGAAAACATCATAAAAATAAAGATTTCATGAGGTGTTGAATATTTGTTCAGCACCATATTGTCTTTCACCAAATGCACACTGCAATCAGTTTTAGTGAAAATATTCTTAATTGTCGCAGCGTCATCTTCATTTCTTAATAGCCTGTCATTCTTTTCACACAAAAGGTGGCAGGCTTTTTTTTGCTTTTTTATAGTCTTAAGCATTCTTTCAAATTCTTTTCTGCCTGCTTCTTTGGCAGTAATGCTTTCAGCAAAAATTTCTGCTACTTCAAACCCTTTTCTTTTTGCATAATCTTGCAAATACTTAACTTGTGCTGGAATTGAAAAGCCTGCTTCTTCCTGTTCTTTACTCGATACCCTAACATATATATATGCTTGTTCTTTTTGTTTCATTTGATTACCTCTTAATAACAAGGTTTTCAAGTTCTTTTGCCTTTGCAATTATTTCATCTTTGAAACTAAAAATTTCATCTATGTTTGAAATAGGTTTCTTTTCTTCCTTATTATCATGCAAGAATGAAATATATTTTTGAGACTGTTGAAATATAAACGGCAAATGTTTTTATATTTGTTATCATCCAATAAAATATTGAAGTAGCTTGTGTTATCACGATAAACAACCATTTTTAAGTCAATATGCCCATTTAGTATACTTTTAACTATTGCAAAATCTTCCAATTCTTCGATGGTTGTTTCGACTTGTGATTTTTTTCTTGTCTAATTTTGTTTCTTCAGTTACTTTTGGTGATGTCAATGAAACGCTACCATCAAGAACATTTTTCATTGTTTTAGACATAAAAGCATTAAATGCTTCTTTTAATGTGCTAGTATGTTTATCAATCATACTTTGCATAACTCGACCTTCAGACAAACCGGCTTTATTGATGAAGTATTTTACAAATTCGGCAGAAGGATTTTGATA
>USTJ01000162.1 GCA_900557585.1 uncultured Eubacteriales bacterium | reverse complement strand
TGTTTGCTGTTTGAGGTTTCACCCCTGCATTAAACAAGTTTTCAATTTCAATTTTAACTGCATCGGTTTTAAAATAGGTGCAAATGCCGTTTGCAATGATGTTTGAAATGTCTGGAAGCGAAACAAGTTCTTCTTCGGTTGATTTTCTGAAAGCGTCAAAAGTTTTAAAGTGCGAGGCAAGTTGCTTTGCAGTTTTGATTCCGATATTATCAATGCCAAGCGCAAAAATGAAACGATAAAGTTCGGGATTTTTGCTGTTTTCGATGCTTTGAAGAACATTGTTCACCTTTTTGTCTTTGAACGCATCAAGGCTATAAAGTTGCTCTGCTGTCAAACCATAAATGTCTGAAAATTTGTTAAAGCCAAACTTGTGATAAAGTTGCTCAATTGTTTTGATTGAAAAGCCCACAATATTCATTGCGTGACGGCTTGAAAAGTGTGAAAGTCTTTCAATAATCTGTTTTGAGCAACCAAAATGGTTTGGACAATAAATGTCAATATTGTCAAGAAGAAGCGGAGCACCACAAACTGGGCAAACTGTTGGTTTTTCAATTTCTTGGCTTCCTGGCAAATCTTCTGCAATGCCCAAAACTTCTGGGATAACCTCGTTGCTTCGGCGAATGAAAACTCTTGCACCAATTTTAAGATTTTTTCTTGAAATATCATCAAAGTTGTTCAGTGTTGCACGCGAAATTGTTGCGCCTGCAAGTTCAACTGGTTCAAGATCTGCAACAGGAGTAACTCTTCCCATTCGGCTCACTTGCCATAATACATTTTTTAAAAGAGTTGAAACTTCAAGTGCTTCAAACTTATAGGCAATCATTCCGCGCGGATATTTCAAAGTTTCACCAAGTTCTTCACGAATTTTGATGTTGTTGATTTTGATAACCATTCCGTCTATCAAAAAGTCATAAGAAGACTTTTCTTTTGCAACTTTATCTATCAAACCTTTCACTTCTTGCATGCTGTGAACAATTTTGAAAAGTGGGTCGACCATGAAACCATTGTCAATCAAAAATTGATGTTCTTCTTCTTGCGAGGCAAAGTTTTTGCCCTCGATATAGTTGATGTTATAGGCAAAAAAGTCAAGATTTCTTGCTTTTGTTTCTTTTGGGTCAAGGTTTCTGATTGCACCCGCTGCCGCATTTCTTGCATTTTTAAGTTTCTCGTCGTGGGTTTTGTTATATTTTTCAAGTTCAGAGAGTTTCATGATTCCTTCGCCCTGAACAACAACCAAACCCTTATAATCAATTGTAAGAGGAATTGTTCGAATGGTTTTCACCTGCTCGGTTACGTTTTCGCCAACTTCGCCATTTCCGCGAGTTGCGCCAATTTCAAGTTTTCCGTTTCGATATGTAAGCGCAAGTGAAAGCCCGTCAAACTTGTGTTCAACTGAATATTCGGGCTTATATGCAATAAGTTTTTGGTTTCTTTCGTTCCACTCTTCAATTTCGCCAAAACTTTGGGCTTTGTCAAGGCTCATCAGTTTGCGATAGTGTGTCACTTTTTCAAACTTCCCAAGAGGGTCGCCACCAACTTTCTTGGTTGGAGAATTGTCAAGCACAACGCCGGTTTCGGCTTCAAGCGCTTTTAATTGGTCATAAAGTGCATCCCACTCTTTGTCTGAAATTGTTGGATTGTCAAGAACATAATATTCATAACTGGCTTTTGAAATTTTTTCAACCAGTTCTTTCATCTTGCTGATTTTGTCCAAAGTTTTGCTCCTTTGTTTTGATTTTTGTCTTTTGAAAAAGTTTTTAGTCTATAATTTCAAGGTTTGCATATTTAAGTGAAAGTGTTTTCATTCCAACACTGTCAAACTTAATTGTTACAAATCCTGCTGAAAAATCGGTTACTTCAACGGTTACAACGCCCTCTCCAAAGTGTGGGTGGCGAACCCTTGTGCCTTTTTTGAATGCAGAAAAATCAATATTGTTTTTCTTGATAGAAGAAACCGATGTTGTTGGTTTTTGAATGTTTGCTTTTGATGCGGCAGAAAACAAATTGTCGTTTTCTTCGGAATATCTTCTTGGAACAAACTCGTTTCCAAGAGAAGAATGAACGGCTTTCGAGTTCAAACTCTCTTCATCTTCTCCGCACTCTTTTAAAAATCTTGATGGAACTGTATATTCGCTTCGTTTGGTTTCGAAAGAAAATCTTGTTCTTGCACGTGTCAAATATAATCTTTCTTTTGCACGAGTGATTGCAACATACATAAGTCTTCTTTCTTCTTCAAGTTCATTTGGATCGTCACTATTCACCGCTCTTGAAAGTGGGAAAAGTCCGTCGTTAAGACCGATAATGAAAACA
>USTJ01000161.1 GCA_900557585.1 uncultured Eubacteriales bacterium | reverse complement strand
GTTCTTGTTTTTTAGCGATTTTTTGCTCTTTTTTTGCACGCAAAATCTGCTCTTTTGCGTTTTTTTGTTCTTTTTTGGTTTGCAAAAGAGCCTCTTTTTTCTCATTTTCAGCAATTTCAAATTGTGATTTTTCTTTTTGAGCCATATTTTCGCCTGATATCATATTTCTTATTATATTTTATATTAAAAAAAAACGATTGTCTATCTTTTTTACAATCGTTGCAAAGAAAAAGTGTCAGATTTTGCTGACACTTTGCTTATTTTCTAAGTTTGATATAGAAAGAACCTTGATCAAGCGACAATTTTGCAATTTTTTCAAGTTTTTCAAAATCGGTTTCATCACCAATAATGTTGGCTTCACTTTTAATATAGTTGTTTTGAAGCAGTTTCAAAAAATAGGCATATTCTCCAAACAACTTATATGATCTTTTCTCTCCCCCAGAAAGAAGTGCACTTGCACGAGGGATGATATATCTTTGTCTTGCAAGTTCACAACCACTTACTGGTGTGAAAACAAACTCTTCTCCGTTTTGAACAAGTTCGCCAAGTTCAAACTCTTTGTAACATAAAACAATTTTCATTTTATTCTCCTTTTTCTTCTTCGCTTTCAAGTTTTTGCATTTTTGAAATTTGCTTTTGAAGACGCTTATAATTAAACTCAAAAATCTCTTGAGCCAAAACAGCATAGTCTTCTGGAATTTCAAAATGTTGCCTTGCTTTCACATTGTCTGCAACAGCAAACATGTCAGCCTTGAAATCATCAACAAACTTTTTCATTTCTGGGTTTGAAAGCACAATTTTTGCCATGCTTTCATATTCTTGTTTCAAAACCTTGTTTGCCAACTTTTTAAAAGGCAAAGACTCTTTGTCTGAAACCGAAAGTTCAAGTGGAAAGCGACATTTGTCAACTTTTTGATGAATTCCAAAAATTGGCGTTGCATATTTTGCAACTTCTTCGCAATCTGCATTGAAAACCGCGCCAATGCCAAAGTTTTGAACAGGGTCGTTCATCACTTCGAATGGGTCAAGGTGATTATAAAGATAAAACGCCGAAAGACGCATAAATCCGAAAGAATATTCGTTGTCAAACAAAGGCGCAACCGACAATGTGCGCTTGTCTCCATTTTTGTTTATAAGAAACATGATGTTTGTTGGGTTGCGGTCTTCTTGGGCAAACATAAGGTCTATAAACGCCATTTTATAAAGGTCAAGAAGAAAGTTTTTATCAACTTCAAGTTCTTTAAACTGCTTTTTCGCAAGAAGCGCATATTGATACAGTCGGTCGGCATAGAAACCTTTTCTAAAAGTTTTATCTTCATTATAATAAAGTTCTTCGCGGTCTATTCCAGCAAGCATTGCAAGACCATAGGCATTGAATCTTTCGTCGGCATGATATGCAACATCTTCGCTCAAAACGCAAGAATGACCCCTGTAAGTTGCAACGTCAATGTTTGCGCATTTCACGCCATTTTGTTTGCATGCGCCCTCATATAAAAGTTCAGAATAAAGCGCAAAAACATATGATGGATATTTTCTATATTTCACCAAAAAAGGAATGTCATATGAAGGATAACACCAAAAGTTTTCGCTGTTTTTTCTTTCTGAAAGAGCGTTCATCACAATGCGGTGATTTGATTTGTCAATCTTGTCAAAATCATAGAACCCACGATTGTTTCGCTCACATTTAACACTTATCATACTTTTATTTTATCACCCCGAAACAGGTTTGTCAACATTGGTTTGTACACTATAAACAAACAATATTATGCGAGGCAAAAACAGTTGCAAAAATTTGAAAAAAATGGCAAACTATAAGAAAGGAGAAAACAAATGAACAGAGTAGCAAAATTTGAAAAAGTTTCTTTTGAGCAATTTGCAAAAGACTTTAGAAACCTAAATCCAAACACAAATCTTTCAAACGATCAAATCAAGGAAATGTATGATAAAATCAAAATGCCAGCAAGAGCAACAAAAATGTCTGCCGGCTATGATTTCTATCTTCCATACGAAATTGAACTTGATGTTGGAAACGAACTTGTTGTTCCAACTGGAATCCGTTCAAAAATTCAAGAAGACTGGGCACTTCTCATCATGCCAAAAAGCGGACTTGGAACAAAAAGCCGTCTTATCATGTATAACACCGCAGGCTTGATTGATGCCGACTATTATAATTCAGACAATGAAGGACACATTCTTGTGAAACTTCTCTATGACCTTCGCAATAGCGACAAACACCTTTTTCTCCCAGCAGGAAAAAGTTTTGTTCAAGGTTATTTCTTCCCATTCGGCATCACCGAAGACGACAGTGCCGACGGACTCCGCAATGG
>USTJ01000160.1 GCA_900557585.1 uncultured Eubacteriales bacterium | reverse complement strand
CAGTTCGCATCGGTTGTTGCTGTTGGCCCCGGCGGTGTTGTTGACGGCAAGGAAGTAAAGATGTATGTCAGCGTAGGCGATAAGGTAATCGCAAGTAAATATGCAGGCACACAGGTAAAGATTGACGGCGAAGAATACACAATCGTAAACCAGTCGGATATACTCGCAACTCTTGAATAATTAACTAAATATACGGAGGTAATTTACAATGGCTAAACAAATCGCATACGGCGAAGATGCAAGAAAAGCTTTAATGAAAGGTATCGACCAGCTCGCTGATACCGTTAAAATCACACTCGGACCTAAAGGCAGAAATGTTGTTCTTGAAAGAAAATATACCTCTCCACTTATCACCAACGACGGCGTTACAATTGCAAAAGACATTGTTCTTGCAGACCCGTTTGAAAACCTTGGTGCAAGCCTTTTGAAAGAAGCAAGCATCAAAACAAACGAACTTGCTGGTGACGGCACAACAACTGCAACAATCTTGGCAAGTTCAATCATTAAAGAGGGACAAAAAAATCTTTCCTCTGGGAAAAGCCCGCTTCTTTTGAAAAAAGGAATTGAAAAAGCAACACAAATTGTTGTTGACACACTTCTAAAAAACAGCAAACCAATCTCTTCTTTTTCCGACATTGAAAGAGTTGCAACAATCTCTTCGGGAGACCCTGAAATTGGAAAAATTGTTGCAAATGCAATGGAAAAAGTTGGCAAAGACGGAACATTTGTGCTGGGCGCCTCAAAAGCCGACAAAACCCACGTTGAAATTGTTGAAGGAATGAGTTTTGACCGTGGCTTTTTAAGCCCATATTTTGCAACCGACACCGAAAAAATGCTTTGCGTTCTTTCTGATGCGTTCGTGCTTGTAACCGACAAGAAAATCAACACAATTGCCGAACTTTTACCCATTCTTGAACAAACAATGCAAATCGGAAAACCACTTTTAATTATTGCCGAAGACATTGAGCAAGACGCTCTTTCTGCGCTTGTAATGAACAAACTTCGCGGAACGGTTTTAACATGCGCGGTGAAGGCTCCACTTTTTGGAGATAAACGCAAAGAAATGCTAGAAGACATTGCAGTTTTAACCGGTGCAACCTTTATTTCTTCCACCCTTTACAATAACTTTTCAGGAGTTTCAACCGAGCATCTTGGACAAGCAAAAACCATTAAAGTTTCAAAGGACAAAACCAGCATTATTGGTGGCGCTGGAAACCCAGAAAAGATTGAAGAAACCAAAAATAAAATTCGAATTTTGCAAGCAAATGCAACCGACGAATATGACAAAACTCGACTTGCCGAGCGTCTTGCAAAACTTTGCCAAGGCATTGGAGTGATTAAAGTTGGTGCAAAAACCGAGGTCGAATGTGCCGAGAAAAAACTTCGCATTGAAGACGCGTTGTCCGCTTCAAAAGTAAGCCTTGAAAAAGGCATTGTCACTGGTGGCGGAACCGCATATTTAAAGGCAAAGCCTGAACTCGTAAACCTTGCAAACACTCTTGAAAATGAAGAGAAAATCGGTTGTGAAATTATCATTAAAGCAATTGAAGCACCAATCCGCCAGATTGCAGAAAATGCAGGACTTGATGCCAGTGAAATTTTGCCAAAACTTTATCAAGAAGAGCAACCAAACATTGGCTATGATGCTTTTTCTTTAAAATTTGTAGACATGTTCGAAGCCGGAATTGTTGACCCAACCGAAGTTGAAATTTCTGCCCTTGAAAACGCCGTCAGCGTTGCAACAACCCTTCTTTCCACTGAATGCCTTGTTGTTGACCTTCCAGAAGAACAAAAGAACAACTAACCAAACCAACATATCCTTTTTTTCATTTTTTACTTGGATATAATAAAAAAATCAAACAACCTCATCACTCTTACTTTATCACTATATTGCCACCACATGAAAGCATCGAACATTCCGCCACCTCTTCGTTCATTTATTCGGATAAATGATTACAAAAAATCCGTGTACCTCTTCACTATTCACTCATCACTCTATCAACCTTTTTTTTTCACTATCCACTCTTACTTCATCACTAAAAAAAGACCTATTTCTAGGTCTTTTTTTACTTTTTCCCCATGAGGTCGGACATGATGTCTTCAAGACTGTCGGTTGGGTTTAAGGCTTCTTCAAAGTCAAAGCCACTTGCACCTTTTGGTGGATATACTGTTGATTTTGCTTTTTTGCTTGCAAGTTTTTCGGCTTCGGTTTTCTTTGGACGACCTCTGCCACGAGTTGCATTGTCACCAATTTTCATATTAAATTCAAGAACAAGTTTGTCAAATCTGCCGTCAAGTTCGTTTTTCTTTTTCTCTTTCACAACACCAAGGCGGTTGATTTCTTCAAGATGTGCCTTTTCGGCAGGCGAAAC
>USTJ01000159.1 GCA_900557585.1 uncultured Eubacteriales bacterium | reverse complement strand
CGATGGAATTTCCGCATGCGTTGTTTTGTATCGTTTTTTCAAGAAAAAGGGCATTGATGTTGATGTTTTCATTCCAAATCGTTTTGATGATGGCTATGGTTTGTCGTTTGACATGATTGACACAATCAAAAAAGAATCAAATCCAGACCTGATGATTACTGTTGACCTTGGTGTTACTGCTGTTTCCGAGGTTCAAAAAATCAAAGAACTTGGAATAGACGTGATTGTAACTGACCACCATGAACCAGCAGAAACTCTTCCTTCTTGCATTGTGATAGACCCAAAGAAAAGTGGTCAAGAATACGAATTTAATGGGCTTTGTGGTGCGGGCGTTGCTTTGAAAGTTGTTGAGGCGATTGATGGAAGAGAAAACATTTCAGAATATTTCGACATTGTTTCAATTGCAACAATTGGTGATATTGTTCCGCTTGTTTCAGAAAACCGAATAATTGCAAAACTTGGCATTGAAATGCTTGCGAAAAAACAATGCATGAAAAGCATTTCTTTCATGCTTAAAAACTTGAACCTTGAAGATGTTTCAGGAACCGATGTTGCGTTTAAGATTGTTCCACGCCTCAACGCGAGTGGGCGAATGAGCCAAGGCAAAAAAGTCTTCGACTTTTTGGTTGAAGAAGATGAAACTCTTTTGGCACAGTGTTACAGCGAAATTTTAAAGGACAATGAAGAGCGCCTAAACAGCATTTTTGAGGGTGTTTCAGTTCTTGAAAAAGAAATGGAAAAAACTGACCTTACAAGAGAAAATATCATTCTTTTGAAAGGCAATTTTCACCAAGGTGTTCTTGGAATTTTGGCTTCAAGAATTTGCCATGATTATAACCGCCCAGCAATCATTTTCACTGAAACAGAAGAGGGAACGCTGAAAGGAAGCGGAAGAAGTCTTGACACAATTGACCTTCACATGCTTTTGACAAAGTCAAGTTCAAACCTTATTCGTTTTGGTGGACACAAAATGGCGGTTGGTGTTGAACTTGAAAAAGACAAGTTTGATGTTTTCAAAAAAGAAATTTCGCAAAACATGAACAAAACTGTTTCGCAAAAAGAGTTTTTGCTTGGCGAACAATATGACATTGAAATTGAAGAAAAAGACATTAACAAAGATTTCATTTCGTCACTGAAAGCACTTGAACCTTTTGGTTGTCAAAACGAAAAACCTGTGTTCATGCTTCCTTGTGAGGCTCTTGTTGTTTCACAAATGAAAGACAGTGCGTTCAAACACTATCGTGCATCAACAAAATCTGGAAAAACTATAATGTGCTTTAATGGTTCAAAGCATGTTGGAGTTTTAAAATCGCCAGTCAAAAAGCACCTTATCATTGAACTTGAAAACAACACTTTCAAAAGCAAAACCTATGCTCAGGCAATTTTGAAAGACGTTTTTGTGAAAGAACTTAAAATTGGAATCGACAAAGAAAAAGAAACCATTGTTTCGCTTTTAAACAAGTTTGAAGCCGAGGGAAAACAAAGCAAAAATGTGCATTATTATCAAATGCACGACCTTGAAAACATTCTTTTGCAAAACCAAAATTCTTTGTTTGGAACCATTGTCGTTGTGGACAGCAAAAAAATTGCATCAAGACTTGCAAACTTTTTGCCAAAACTTAAAAACTTTACACTTTCACATGTTCCACTTAAAAACAAACAAAACACAATTTTAATAAGTCATGAATATCCAGTTTCAACTTTTGACTTTTCAGGGTATAAAACTGTCATATTCACGCGTACAATTTTCACGAATGAAAAAGTTGCTTTTGCTGAAAATTACAATGTATTTGTTCCTGCATTCAAACAAAATCTTGAAGAAGAACTTCGAACAGGCAGAGATGTCAGCGTGATGGCATATAACATTTTCAAAAAGAGCGCAAAAAGCATAAAAGCAAACAACATTTTCGAGTGGGTTCAAAAAATCAATGCTGTCGAGGGCGGACTTTCGTGCTCACAACTGATTTTCTCGCTTCTTGCATTTGTTGAACTTGGATTTATGAAACTTGAATTTGAACCAGAATTTTCGGTTTCTGTTGTTGTAAATCCACCAAAAAGAGAACTTGGTTCTTCTTCATTCATGAATAAAATTGCATCAAGGAGATAATAAATGGAATTTCTTGACCTTGTAAAACAAAATTACGGTGACAGTGAACTTATCAAAAAAGCATATTATTTTGCATCAGAAGCACATAAGAACGAAAAAAGAAAAAGCGGTGAACCGTATATTGTTCACCCAATTGCTGTTGCGACAATTTTAATTGAAATGAAAATGGACGAGGCAACAATTGCCGCAGCCCTTTTGCACGACACTGTTGAAGACACATCAGTAACTTTCAAACAAATAAAGCAAGAGTTTGGTGACGAGGTTGAAAAACTT
>USTJ01000158.1 GCA_900557585.1 uncultured Eubacteriales bacterium | reverse complement strand
GCAGTAATATCACAAACAAGTGGAACGCGAAGTTCATATGCAGTGTCCATTGATTCTTTAACAATTTTTGAAACCTCTTCTTGTTCTTCTTTCGGGCAGTCGACAATAAGTTCATCATGAACTTGCATGATAAGTTTTGCTTTATATCCACCACCACTAAGAGCATTATAAACTTTTATCATTGCAAGTTTAATAATGTCAGCAGCCGAACCTTGAAGTGGCATGTTTTGCGCAGCGCGTTCAGCACGAGAACGAACCATATAGTTTGAAGCGTTAATGTCAAGCATGCGTCTTGTTCTTCCAAGAAGCGTTGAAACCTTTCCAGTTTCTCTCGCTTTTTCAACTGCTTGATTCATATAATCTTTAACTTTTGGATGAGCCTCATAGAAATTTTGAATGAACGCCCTTGCCTCTTTTGGTGAAATTTTAAGGTCATTCGCCAAGCCAAAATCACTGATACCATAAATAATTCCAAAGTTCACAACTTTTGCAATTCTTCTCATTTCAGGTGTAACATTTTCTCGGTTAACACCAAAAACTTGACATGCAGTTTGAGTGTGAATGTCTAAATTATTTTTAAATGCATCAAGGAAAAATTCATCTTGTGAGCAGTGAGCCAAAAGTCGAAGTTCAATTTGCGAATAGTCAGCATCAATCAAAACATTATCTTTGCTTCTTGCAATATAAATGCTTCTAACCTCTCGACTTTCTTCCGACCTGATTGGAATATTTTGCAAATTTGGTTCAACACTTGAAAGCCTTCCAGTGTTTGTGATTGTTTGTTTAAAGCATGTGTGAACCAAATCATTTTCATCAATATGAGGAATCAACCCATCAATATATGTTGTAAGCAATTTATTCACTTTTCGATATCTCAAAATAAGTGGGACAATTTCATGTGAAGAAGCAATCTCTTCCAAAACATCAGCGCCGGTTGATTTCTTTTTATTGTGCGGAAGACCAAGTTTATCAAACAAAATTTCAGAAAGTTGTTTTGAAGAGTTAATATTAAATCTTTCGCCCGCCAATTCATAAATTTGTTCAACCAAGGTTGAAATTTCTTTTCTATAAATTTTTCCAAGTTCATCAACTCGACTTCGGTCAACTTTGAAACCAGTTTTCTCCATGTCAAACAAAATTTGAAGAAGTGGAAGTTCAACCCCACCATAAAGATTGGTCATGCCAAGTTCATCAATTTTTCTTGAAAAGTTTTCATAGGCCAAAAGCAAACTTGACGCCAAACAACTTTTGTCATAGTCTGGCGGAATCAAAACATCTTCATATCCTTTAACAGAAACACCTTCACACAAATGATATAAAAGTGCAACGTCATCAAATTTTGGAACAATTTTAATGTTCTTTTTATCAAAGAAATGAAGCATTTGTTTAAGGTCGAAAAACACTTTTCTGATTGCTGGATTTTCTAAAACAACAGCAAATTTTTCAAAGAAATTATTATAAACCATTTCAACATCAAACATGTCGATTGTTGAAGAAATTTGCCATTCATGTTCTTTTATTGCAAAACAAATATTTCCATTTTCATCGAAAATAAGTGAAACTGTACCGCTTTTTTCAATCATATCAATAGTATTTTGCAGTTTTTCAAGAGTCGTGATTTTTTCAATATCAAAATTCATTTTGTTTTCTTGAACCTGATCTTCTTTGAAAAGTTCACTTCTTTTAAGCAATGAAGAAAAGCGATATTCTTCCATGAAATTGTAAACAGATTTTGAAAATGGAAAATCAAAAACAAAATCTCCAAGCGTGTCATCAAGAGGAACATCACATCTGATTCGTGAAAGATTAAAAGATAAATCTGCCATATCTTTCCCTTGTTCCAATTTGCTTTTCACACCTGGCTTCAACTCGTCAAGATGAGCATATACGCCATCAAGTGTTTTATATTTTTGAATAAGTTCAATTGCAGTTTTAGGGCCAATTCCAGGGACACCAGGAATGTTATCGCTATTGTCGCCTTGAAGGGCTTTAAGATGCAAAAACGAATCTGGTGTCATTCCATATTCATCTTGCATTGCAAGAAGATCCATAACTTTTACATCAGACAAACCTTTTTTGTTCAGATATACAGTTGTGGTTTTTGAAATCAATTGAAGAGAGTCTCGGTCACCAGTAATAATGATTGTTTCGGTGTCATCAAACTTTTTGCTCAATGTTCCAATAATGTCATCTGCCTCGAAATTCTCTTTTTCCACAACCTTGATTTTCATAAGTGACAACATGGTTTTCACTGGTTCAATTTGACTTCTAAGTTCGTCTGGCATTGGTTTTCTTGTTCCTTTATAAGCCTCGAACATATCAGTTCTAAAAGTTCTTTTCGAAACGTCAAAAGCAACAGCCATGTGCGTTGGTTTAATGTCCTGAATGGTTTTAATAATCATGTTTGCAAAGCCATATATTGCGTTTGTATATTTT
>USTJ01000157.1 GCA_900557585.1 uncultured Eubacteriales bacterium | reverse complement strand
TATAAAATAAACGAAATTTATGTTGGTGTTCCAGGCGAATTTTCAAATGTTGTTTGCAGAGATTCAAGAACAAATTTTGGAAGAAGAAAGAAAATCGGCGAAAACGAACTTAAACTTTTCTATCAACAAGCAAACATCTATAAAAAACACCCAACCCATTCAGTTATAAATCAATGTCCAATTTTCTTTTCTCTTGATGACGGGAAAAGAATCATCGATCCAGTTGGAATGAGTTCGGTTTCGCTTCGCGGGTTTGTTTCTTTTGTTTTGGCAGAAAACAATTTCATTGACTTTGTTGATGGAATTTTAAGCGAACTTCAAGTGAAAAGGGCAGGGTTCATTTCATCTTGTCTTGCAGAAATGCTATATTTGTTCGACCCAACAGTAAGAGACCGCTATGCACTGCTTGTTGACTGTGGCTATATCACAACAAACGTGATGCTTGGTCGTGGAGACGGCTTGCTCTTTATGAACAGTTTCTCTATGGGTGGCGGACACATTTCAGGAGACCTTGCGCAATGCTTGAAAATTCCATTTTCAGAAGCAGAAAGTTTGAAAAGAAAAATCATTTTCAGTTGGAATGCATCAGATTCAGACACCTATGAAATTCAAGGAAAAGAGTTCATTTCACCATTTTCTGCCGTTGCAACAAACCAAATAGCAGAAGACAGAGTTGAAATGATTTGCACCTATATTTTAAAGTGCATTGAGCGTTGTGAATTTGAATTTCCAGACTATATTCCAGTGTTCTTGACTGGTGGTGGTCTTTGCTATATCAAAGGAATCAAAGATATAATGAGCAGAATACTTGGCAGAAGAGTGGAAATTGTAAAGCCAAGTGGTCCAAACATGGGACGACCTGAATTTTCAACAGAACTTGGACTTTTAGACGTTGCCTTGTCTTGTGAAGAAAACGAAAATTGCCTGATTGTGAAATAAGGAGGAAACACAATGGACTATAATAATATCAATCCTATTTGCCAAATTTTGGTTGTTGGTGTTGGTGGTGGCGGAAACAATGCCGTGAACCGTATGATTGCAGCAAACATTAAAAGTGCAAAGTTTGTTGCAGTTAACACCGATAAGCAAGCATTGATGATGAGCAATGCAACATCACAAATTCAAATTGGCGAAAAACTTACACGTGGTCTTGGTGCTGGTGCCGACCCAGAGGTTGGAAGAAAAGCAGCCGAAGAAAGCCGTGCTGAAATTGCAGAGAAACTTAAAGGAAGCGACCTTGTGTTTATCACTGCCGGAATGGGTGGTGGAACTGGAACAGGTGCTGCCCCTGTAATTGCAAGCATTGCCAAAGAAATGGGAATTTTGACAATTGCTGTTGTAACAAAGCCTTTCGGATTTGAAGGAAGAACAAGAGCGCAAAATGCAGAACTTGGAATCAGAAACCTTTCAAAATGTGTTGACACTTTGGTTGTCATTCCAAATGACAGACTTTTGCAAGTTGTTCCAAAAGGAACTCCTGTTGTTGATGCTTTCAAATATGCCGATGACGTTCTTCGTCAAGGTATTCAAGGGATTTCAGACCTTATTGCAACACCATCGCTTATCAACCTTGACTTTGCCGATGTGAGAACCGTAATGAAAAATCGTGGTCTTGCACACATGGGTATTGGTGAAGGAAAAGGCGACAAACGAAACATTGAAGCCGTTAAACAAGCAGTTGCAAGCCCTCTTCTTGAAACAACAATTGAAGGCGCAACAGCGGTTATCATTAACATTACTGGTGGCTTTGACTTGACTCTTGATGAAATCAACGAAGCAGTTTTGCTTGTTAAAGAGGTTGTTGACCCATCTGCAAACACAATTTTTGGTGCAACAATTGACGAAAACTATAATGATAGAATTCAAGTTACCGTGATTGCAACCGGTTTCCAAAACAGCACTTTTGAAAACTTGCTCGGAGAAGATGATAAAGAAAAACCTCAACCTCCAAAACAACAAGTTGCAAGTGGTTTTGACCGCGCAAGATTTGCTGAGTTTTTGACTGGCAAACCAATGGCAGAACAAAATCAAACTTCAAATGCAGGAATCAAACTTTTTGCAGATGATGTTCAAGAAAAAAGAGAAGAACCAAAACCAGAACCAAAACAAGAAGAAACATTCTCTTTCTTGAAAACTGAACAAAATTCAGAAACAAAATCTGAGCCTGTAAAGGAACCTGTAAAAGTTCAAGAACCAGAAGTGAAAGAAGAACCAAAAAGAGAAACTTTCAGTTCACGCCTTGAAATTGACAACGATGATATGTTGCCACCATTTTTAAGAAGAAGAAAATAAAAATATAAAACCAAGCGTTTGCTTGGTTTTTTTATGCGTATTTTTTGATTTTTTATCACGATTTTTTATGCGTGATATTTTTATGATTATTATTTATAAATTTATGATGGATTATGGCAAAATGAAAATTATGATTAGCATTTTAAACAAT
>USTJ01000156.1 GCA_900557585.1 uncultured Eubacteriales bacterium | reverse complement strand
TGGTGGAAACACATATAAACTTTTGAAATATTTGAAAGAAAGTTGTGCTTTTGAAAACCTGAAAGAGTTTGCCATGAGAAATGATACCGTCGTTATGGGCGGAAGTGCTGGCGCTCTTATTTGGGGTGAAAGCATTAATACATGCAAAGATGATGGTTTGGCAGTCAAACATATTTGTGATATTAACAACGTTGGTTTGAAAGATACAAGTTGTTTCAAAATGCTGAATGGTTATAGTCTGCTTGTGCACTATAAAAAGAAAGAAGAGCAAAATGGTTTGACCAATCAACGCGTTCAAAGACTTCTTGAAGAGGGGTATAAACTTGTATGTTTGCCAGAGGAAACCAGCCTTGTTGTTGAAGGTAGAAAATGCTATATAATTGGAAGCAAACCGGCTGAAATAATTTTGAAAAATCAAAGTAAAATAGCAACGAAAAATCAGATATTGGTTTTGTGATTATGATGCAAAAATAAATGAAAATATTTTCATGTTTTGGTGTAAAAATGTAGCCTGAATTTAATTTGAAAAATGCATGAAAATAATTCTAAAAATGAAGCAAAAACGAAGAGGGAATTTGGCTTGAAAAAAATAAAATAAATAACCAAAAATAAAAATTGCTTTTATAAAAAACGCAAAAATGGAGAAAAAATGATGAAAAACGCTATCAAAAAGCCAATTATCGGCATAATTTCTAAAAATATCACAATTGAGGAGTTCTTTGGTTGGTCTTGGCAAAGAGTTAGTAATGACGTTAGATATACTATAAATAAGTGTGGTGCACTTGCAATGGGAATCATGCCACAAACAACAAGAAAAGTATTCAACCAGCAAGATGAACATGAAGATGTTTTGATGACCGAAGAAGAGAAAAATGACCTTGTTACATTTGTCAAAATGTGTGACGGAATTGTTCTTCAAGGAGGAATCAGTTCACACAATTATGAAGAGTTTGTTGCTCTTTATTGCTATGAAAATGACATTCCACTTTTGGGTATTTGTGCGGGGTATAATAACATTATTCGTGGGCTTGGAGGAAAGGCTGAAAAGATTGAAAATATAGATGTTCATGATCGCCCAGATTTGACCTATGCGCATGGTTGCAAAGTTGTTGATGAAAGCAGTTTGTTTGCAAAAATCGTGAAAGAAAAAGAGTTTCAAGTTAACAGTGTTCATACTTATGTTGGAACCGTGATTCCGAAAACTTTGAGTGTTGTTGCGTTTTCAGATGATGGGCAAGTTGAGGTTGTTGAAGCGAAAAATAAAAGGTTTTTTATTGGTGTAAAATATCATCCAGAATTGCTTGTTGACATTGACGAAAAACAAAATAACATTTTCTGTGAGTTTATAAAGGCTTGCAAGAAAAAATAGAAATGCAGTATATGTCAGATTTTGTCGCATTTTCGGCGCAAAAAAACATTTGTTTTTAGTGTTGACAAAATGATGCATATAATGATATTATATAGGCAAAATATTGGCCAAAGGTCAATGCACCTTTAAAAGGGGGCTTTGATTATGAGAAAGAGAGCGAAAAAAGTCGGGATTGTTTTAACCATTCTTTGTTCAATTGTAATGGTTTTTGTCCTGACTTTTCTTTTTGTAAAATTTAGCGATAGAGGCGCGCTTGGGGCTATTGAAATTGAGAGCCTTGACTTTGTTGTGAACGGAGAGGTTGTGACAAACGTTGAAACCGAGGTTTATGGTGAGAACATTTCGCTTGGTGTGAAAATCAACAACCTTAATGACATCAGTCGCTATGACAAACCAGAAATCTTGTGGCGTGTTGTTGGAGACAACTCTGTTATAAGTGTGAACAATGACGGCGTTGTAAAAATTGGAAACACAATTGGCTCGGCAAAAATTGAAGCCTATGTGAAAGGCAAAAACACATTTTCAAAACTTCTTCCAATTTCTGTTCAAAAGAAAAGTGGAAGTGAACTTTCTTCGATTTCTGTGTTTTTGGATGATGGCTATGAAAAGACCTATGTTGAAGGTCAGAAATTTGATAAAAATAGTATTCGTGTTTTTGGAAACTATGGCGACTATTTCGCAAAGCAACAAAATTTTGAAGTTGAAGACATTGTGCTTACTTCAACAACTTATGAAGTTTCAGTTTCATGCTCTGGAAAGTCGACAACTTTTCCAATTTCTGTGAAAAGAAAAACTTTGCAATCGGTTGAGGTTGCACATCGTCCAAACAAAACTGCATATGTCGAGGGGCAATATTTCGATAAAACCGGAATGACCCTTAAAGCAAACTATGAATATTTTTCTGAAATTGTTTCAGATTTCACCATGAACCAATATGAACCACTTTCTTATGGAACAAGACAAGTTACAGTTTCTTTCACCTATAACGGAGTGACAAAAGAAACTTTCCAAATTATCAATGTTTCAAAACGCGTTTTGGAAGAGATTGTTTTGGACACAACAAACGTGAAAAAAGATTATGTTCAAGGGGATGTGTTTG
>USTJ01000155.1 GCA_900557585.1 uncultured Eubacteriales bacterium | reverse complement strand
AACTTGTAAAGAGCAAACGCACAATTTTTGCAAATGGTGGATATGATGCAACCTCTCGAAGGTTTATCTCTTTGCGTTAGAAACCTGTATAGTCATAGACCGACGCAAGACGATAGATATAATGGCGTGGTGCATAGGTTTGTAAAATGATTTCACCTTGCTTGTCTGCGCGCCCTGCACGCCCCGCAACTTGGGTTATAAGGTTGAAAGTTTTTTCAGTTGCCTTATATGATGATTGGTGCAAACTTACATCGGCATCAATGATACCAACAAGGGTTACGCTTGGAAAATCATGACCTTTTGCAATCATTTGGGTTCCAACCAAAATTTGTGCTTTCTTCTCGCGAAATTCTGAAAGGATTTTTGCGTGTGCACCTTTGGTTGAAGTTGTGTCGTTATCCATGCGCAAAATGTTTATGTTTGGAAAAAGTTCGTGAAGTTCGTTTACAACTTTTTCGGTTCCAATTGCTCCTTGTTTAATGTCGGTTGAGCCACACTCTGGGCAGGCGCTGAAAACCTTGTAACGCTTGTCACAATAGTGGCATTTTAGTGCGTTGTCGTGTTTGTGATAAACAAGCGAAACATCGCAATCGTTGCACTTTGCAACCCAGCCACAGTTTCGGCACATCAAGAAACTTGCAAAACCACGGCGATTGATAAAGAGCATTGCTTGATTGCCCTCTTTGATTGTTTTTTCAATGGATTCTTGAAGTTTTCTTGAAAAGATTCCAGGGTTGCCTTCGCGAACCTCTCTTGTCATGTCAACAATGGTGATTGGAGGAAGAGGTTTTTTGTTGATTCGCTCTTTCATTTCGATGAGTTCATATTCACCCGTCATTGCTTTGTGATAACTTTCAATGTCTGGTGTTGCGCTTCCAAGCACAATTGGACAAGAGCAAAGTTCACTTCTTTTGATTGCGACTTCAAGTGTGTTATAGCGTGGGTTGCTGTCGCTGACATAGGAGCCGTCATGTTCTTCGTCGATAATGATAATTCCAATGTTTGAAAGTGGCGCAAAAATTGCAGACCTTGCGCCGATTACTATTTTTGCATCGCCAAACAAAATTCTTTTCCACTCGTCAAAGCGCTCACCTGCTGAAAGCCCACTGTGAAGAAGAGCAACCTCTTCTCCAAAACGGTTTCTGAAAGATGAAAGAACTTGTGGTGTAAGCGAAATTTCAGGAACAAGCATGATTGCGGTTTTGCCATGTTTTAAAACCTCTTCAATGCAAGACATATAAACTTCGGTTTTTCCACTTCCTGTGACACCATGAAGAAGCACAGGTTTTTTCGATGCAACAATTTTTTCAAGTGCGTTTTGTTGAAGTGGTGTCAAAACAACTTTTTGGTGCTCTGACGCTGTGATTTCTTCATATGGTTTTCGGCGAAGTTTTTTTGTGTGTTGAAGCAAAATTCCGTTTTCTTTGAGTTTTGAAATTGCACTTGCTCCAAATTTTTTGTTCAGTTCAGATTGCAAAAAACTGCCTTTTTCAAGCATGAAAGAAATTGCATCTTTTTGAGAGTGCGCATTGGCTTTTAAAAGTGAAAAATATTCTTTTGCTTTTTGGTCATTTTCAAGATAAAGTTCGGTTGTTTCAAGGTCTTTCACCTTTCCACTTCGCATTTCAGATGGCAAAAACAAGCGAAGAGAATCGCAAAGCCCAATGTTATATTTTTGTTTCATGAAAGATGCAAGGCAAAGTTGGTCTTCTTTTATGCTTGCAAAACTTTCAAGTGGACGAATAATTTTTTTCACTTTTGAAGAGTCATAGGCGCAGGTTTCAGAGGTGTCAATGATATAGCCCTCTATCACGCGGTTTCCAAAAGGAACCAAAACTCTTGTACCTTTTTTATAGTTGTCTTTTTGGTTGTCATCAAAAAAATAGTCGAACACTTTATCGACCAAACTGCTTGCAATGTCAACAATTACTTTTGCGTACAACTTCCGACTCTCCTAATTTTATATATTTATTATATTATACTTTATATCATCAAATCAAGCAATAAAAAAAATCCAAGCCAAAAAAAATGACTGGATTTTAAAAATTTATTTAGAAAAATGGCAACAATTAGTCGATTGTTGTTCTTTCAATTGAATATACACCCTCATAGAACTCTTTGCTTGCAAGTTCAATTGGCTTTACTTTTTGGTTCTCCTTGAAAAATTCTGGGCGTTCAACCAAAAGTTCTTTTGCTCTTTTTGAAACTGCTGTGCAAAGTGCATATCTGCTTCCTGCTTTCACAAATAAAACATCAATTGGTGGGTTTATCATTGCCATGTTAAAACATCTCCTTAACAAATATATTATACCACAACAAAGAGTGTGGCTTGCAACTGTTTTGAAAAAAAATTTTATAAATTTTATTTTTACTATTTTTTAAGGTTTTCAAGAAATTGTTGTTCGTTCAAAATTTCAATTCCAAGCGCGGTTGCCTTTTGGAGTTTGCTTCCCGCATCGTCACCAGCAACAACATAGTCGGTGTTTTTTGAAA
>USTJ01000154.1 GCA_900557585.1 uncultured Eubacteriales bacterium | reverse complement strand
TCCCATAGCATCCCATTTGCATGATTTTGCTTTTGCCGTCTGAATCAATATAGGTTGTGTTAAATTTGTCGGTATATCTTGTTCCAAGAGCGAAAATGTGACCAAGTTCGTTTCCTTTGCAAATTTCAAGTTTTCCGCCACAAACAGGGCAAACATCATGTTCATCTGCAAAACGCAAATCCGCCCATTCACATTTGAAATCGGCATTATTCACATTGATATAGTGCACATTTTTCTTATTTGCACCAACAACAAAATTTGTCATTGCTTTGATTTCATAGTCTGCAATGACACGAACATTTTGAAGGTCGCCAATTGGGCCAACATAACCCATAACGCTTCCGATAGATTTGATTTCTTTTTCAGAAGCAAGTTCAAGAGATGTTGCTTTCAAAAGTTTTGCGAGTTTTGACTCGTTCACTTCTCTGTCTCCACGAACAAGAACCATTACAAGATTTCCATCTGCATTATAAACCATGCTCTTTACAAAGTCGGTTGGTTCCATTTGAAGCATTGCAACAAGGTCTACAATTCTTTTTGTGTCTGGGGTGATAACTTCTTTATATGTTCCCTTGAACTTCATGTTCTCGGTGAACACATCTTTACATTCAACAGTTTCAAGGTTTGCGCCATAGTGACATTTGTCACAGAAAGCAATATCAGCCTCGCCTTCTTTTCCAATTGCCATGAACTCGTGACAATAAAGTCCGCCCATTGCACCGCTGTCTGCCAAAACAGGAACGGTTTTAAGACCAAGTTTAGAGAAAAAGTCGGTGTATGCTTTGTTCATTTTTGCATAATATGCTTCAAGGTCGGCAACATTTGCATGGAAAGAATAGGCATCTTTCATTGTAAATTCGCGCGCACGAACAACGCCATCACGAGGACGAATTTCATCACGGTGTTTTTGTTGAATTTGATAGATTGAAAATGGAAGGTCGTTATATGATTTTACATATGCCCCAGCAACAAGAGTTGCATATTCTTCGTTTGTTGGGCTGATTGCATATTCGCTTCCATTGCGGTCTGCAAGTTTGAACATTTCTTTTCCGAAAGCGTTCCATCTTCCACTTTTTTCAAGAATCTCTTTTGAAACAAGAATTGGAAACTTCATTTCGTTACAATCTACACTATCCATTGCACGACGAAGGTGATATGAAACCTTTCTCAAAATCATGTTAAAATATGGAAGATAATAGAAAAGCCCCGCGGAAACCTTTTTAATCATTCCTGAACGAACCATATAACTCATTGCAGTGCTGTCGCAATCTGATGGTTGTTCTTTTTGTGTTTTAAGTAAAAACTTACTATATCTCATTTGTATTCTCCTGTAAATATGAAAATATTATATTCTGCCAAGTTTAAAAAATCAAGCCTGCAATGAAATTATATTTTTTCTTGTTCACCTTGTTTTAAAACTTCTTGTAAATTAAATAGAGATTCTTTATTGTAGTTTTTTTTTACAAATAAAAAATTATAGCCCTTTTCTTTAATCGGATTCAAAATATTATCATCAAACCAATCAGGGTCTTGAATTTGGTTTGTCACCACTGTGATATCCCTATCTTTTTTAAGAAGAGTTAATAGTATGTTATCAGTGTTATCGTATAATACCATATTATCAATCGTACCCACAAAATCAGGAATTAGAGACAAACATCTGTCATATCTCGCCCTTATCTTATCTTCAGGAACATCATGTCCACCATTCAGAACTCTATTTTTCACTCTTTCAACATTTATTTCTGAATCACGAGTCAGAACATAAACTCCAGTAATAAAATAGCCATCTTGTTTTGCTCTTCGCAAAAGATTTATGTTTCTTTCTGTTGAAAGCACGGTTTCAAACATAAAATCTTTTCCCTCATCAATATATTTGTTTCTGAGATATTCAGCATATTTAGCAGCCATTAAATTTCGATTATTATAATCTGGCTCGTTTGCAAAAAAAACATTTGCAATATCATCAGCATTGACATATAAATAATTTTTAACGTCAGTTTGCTCTCTTATTGCATTTATAACTGTTGATTTTCCACTTCCATTTGGTCCAGCAAAAACAATTATTTTCTTCATTATTGATTTTCTCTTACTTCTTCAAATATTTTTTTGATCACATCGTCATCTTTATCCAATTTAGTAGTTGCTTCGGATAAATTTTGCTTAACGTTTTTATAATCTAGGTCAAGTTTAATATTTGAAAAATTATCTATAGTTGACATGTTATTCACATTGTCTCTAAAACCATTTAATAATGCCACATCAACTGGACATGTTGGATATTTTGAAACATAAAAACTTATGAAATCACTTGGTTCAACCCCAGTCATTTCACGATTCATTTCAAGATATTTTTCTTCTTTATCTGTGGCATCATATGAAAATTCTTTTCCACTTATTGTATATTTATATATTTTAGACATATTTCTCCTAGTCAAGGCCAACGGCTTTTCTTGCTCTTGCCATTGTTTCTTTTTCCATTATTCTTGCTTTCAATTCTAAAATATCCCTCACCTCCTGTGGAAGCAGGCTCGTCTGGTACT
>USTJ01000153.1 GCA_900557585.1 uncultured Eubacteriales bacterium | reverse complement strand
TTGTTTCCAAAATTGTGTTTAAAATTGCAACAGCAACAGCAAAAACATCTACTCTTGGTTCTTCAATGATTTTGATTTTCTTGTTTTTGTTAAGGTCAAGCGCGAAAACTTGATCTTTAATGAAAGAAACATCTTCTTTGCTTGCAACAAAACCAAAATCTCTGTCAAGAGGATATTTTTTGAACTTTCTTACCATTTTAGCAAGGTCGGTTCCATAGTCTCCACTGATAACAAGACCAAATTCTGGGTCGATTTTTTCAAGCCATTCAATGTCGCCAAGGCGAGTTTTGATATATTTTTGGATTTTTGCAAGTGCTTGTTCTTTTCCAAGTTCTTCAATGTCATACATATTGAGAAGAGTCATTGGCCCAAAGTTCAAAACTTCTTGGTTCACAATGTTTCTGCGATTATATTCAACAATATGAAGCCCGTCAGCAGTAAGGTGAACAGCAACCCCTTTTGGAATGTCAAACGAGTTGATTGTTCCAAGATAGATTTTATTGTTTTGTTCCTCTGGTGACAAAACTGTGAAACGGAAACCACAAGAAGCATAAACCTCGTCAAAGAAACTGTAAATGTTCTTTGGTTTTGTGTCTCTGAAAAGGTTTGCAATTGCAATTGTTTTGTTCACTCCATATACATCGCAAATTTTGCGAAAGTTTTTCAAAACAGCAATTGTTGCATCGATTTGAGGTTTTTTAAGGAAATGGTCTTCACCCATTTCAAGCCCAAGTTTGATTGGCTCTTTTTCTTCGTCAAGCGAAATGAAATAGTTGTCTTGATCAGCAGCCGCAATATAAAGTTTTGCCGCATATGTTTCAACAAGTATAACTGCAATTTTATCCAATTTTGTTTTTCTCCTCTTAGCGTGTTATTGTATTTTTATACAAAAATGGTGCAACGCACTTTATTCATTTTTACAAGTCAAGTATAACATGAAAGTCCATTTTTGTGAATAGTGTTTTTGAAAAAAGTTTGTTTTTTTTGAAACTTTTTTGAGCCCCTCTATCATTATTTTAAAAGCCCATCAAAAGTTGCGAAATAAAAATGCCAGATTTTCCTGACATTTTATTTTCAATGATTATTTTTATCATTTTCTTGCACATTTATTTTATATCACGCGCGCAAGAAAAAATCAAAAAACAGTGGCAAAAAGCCAAATTTATTTGTTTATTAAAGTCTTGAAATGCAGTGATTTGGGCATGCAACAACGCATTTTCCGCACTCTATGCAACGATTTTCATCTATCACTGGAACATTGTCAACAACCTTTATTGCATCAACTGGGCAAACCATGAGACATTTTCCGCAATGGGTGCAACCAACTTCGCACTTTTTGTCAATGCTTGGGTCGCTTGATTGGTTATTGCAAATTACAGAAACTGAAAGTGAAAGTTTTTGCATTTGAATGAGTTTGTTTGGGCATGATTTCACGCATGCGCCACAACCTGTGCATTTATTTCTGTCAACTTCGGCAACCCCTCGTTTATTGATTGAAATTGCACCAAAACGGCAAGCACGTCTGCAATCGCCACAGCCAAGACAAGCGAATTTGCAAGCCTTTGAGCCCGAGTGAAGAGTTTCCTCAACCGAGCAGTTTCTTGAACCTTTATAGTTATATTTATCAAGCGCTTTGCAACCACCTTTGCATCTTACAAGAGCAACAAGTTTGGTTGATTGTTCATAGGTTGGCTTGAAATATTTGTGAATTTTTTCACAAACTTCTGGTTTTATCAGTTTACATTCTTCTGGGTTTCTTTGGCTGGCAGCAACTCTTTTTGCAAACTCTGAACAGTTCTTTTCGCCACACATTCCGCAGTCTACACAAGGAAGCATTTTATAAACAAATTCAGCCTCGGTTGAAAGACCTTTTTTCTTTCTTGAAAAGTGATTTATAAGCAGAACCACGCCAGATGCAACCGCCATAATTCCAACAATAATCAAAATTATATATAAAACTCTCATTTGTCTTCCTCCTTCCCCATTAAATCATCATATAGATTGCAGAGAATATCATTGCAAGAACACACAAAGTGTATAAAATCAAAGGCACATTTCTTGCAGGTTTCAAAACTTTCGCATTGTCAAGTTTTTCATAGATTGGATAGAACAATCCTTGAACAAGCATGAATCCAACCGAGAACATTGCGAGTTGGAACATTACGTTCAAAAATGATTTTGAATAGTTAATCAATAGCAAAACTGCCATGATTGTGATTGTTTGAACGGCGAACTGATAACTCTTTTCATAAAGATAATATTGTTCAACCGACACAACTTTCACGATATATCGCGAAACATATGTGAAAACAACCGCCAAAATTGCCATTATCAAAATTCCAAGGAAATCAACTTTCAAAGGAATCAAGACATACATGTTCAAAACCGAGAACAAAAGTCCCGCCAAAATTGTTGCACTTATAGTCGTTGCAAGTGTTGTTACTGTGAAAAGAAAACTTCTTTTTTCACTTTGAAGGGAAATTGCGCCATAGCCCGTGCAGGCAATGATGTTTGACGACAAAACTCCAACAATGAGCATTTCTAAAA
>USTJ01000152.1 GCA_900557585.1 uncultured Eubacteriales bacterium | reverse complement strand
GGAGCGATAACCGAAACACCACCGCTTGTTCTTCCAAGCATGCGCTTTGCTTCTTTTCCAACCGCTTTGATTTCGCGAGATTTAAGGCTTCCTGCAATAGCAATATAACTTGGTTCTTTCAAAACCAAGCCTTCGCCTTGTTTAAAAATTGTTGTGGTTGTAGAGCCAAGTTTAAGTGCGATAAGTTGAGTCATATTTCACCTCTTAATATTGATACATAAAGTATAATCGGTTTTGACCGCTTTCGTCAAATGAAAAATTATTGCTTCTGTCATTTTTTACAAAATTGCCAATAAAAATTCAATTTTGCCCATAAAAAGCCTATCAAAACAACCTTTAAAAAGTCCATAATATTCCCAAAGGAGTTTCTATGGGAAGAAAAATTGCTGTTGTTTCGGGCAAGGGTGGGGTTGGAAAAACTACAATTGTTGCTGGTCTTGGCATGGCTTTGGCGAAAAGTGGGGCAAATGTTTGCCTTGTTGACCTTGACATTGGACTGAACAATCTTGACATTTTATTTAACATTGAAAACAAGATTGTTTATGACCTTGGTGATTGTTTGTCGCTTCGTTGCAGAATTAAACAAGCGCTCATTCAAGATCCAATTTTGCAAAATCTATACATTTTGCCTTCGCAAAAAAGCCAGATTGACAAGTATGATGCTTTTCAAATGCGAACGGTTGTAGACAAACTTGCTGAAATTTTTGATTTTGTGATTCTTGATGCCCCTGCGGGCATAAACGACAATTTTTATTTGGCGACAAAATCCACCGACGAAGCCGTTGTTGTTGTAACCCCACATGTTTCTTCGCTTAGAGATGCAGACAAGGTTATAAGCGTGCTTAAAGGGCTTGGAAAGCCAAATGTGGCGTTTGTCATAAACCGTATTCGTGGCGACATGGTTGCAAGAAAAGAAATGATGTCGCATTTGCAAATTGAAAACCTTTTGAAAATTCCTCTTCTTGGTGTTTTGCCTGAAAGTGACGACATAAACATTTATTCATCTTTTCATTTCAGCAAAATTGCTCGTGGCGGACTGTTTTTGGCGTTTTCAACGCTTTCGGCAAATCTCAGAACCGACCAAAAGAAGATTTATGATTATGACAGCAAATATAAAGGTTTTCTTGGAATGATACGGCGAAACATTAAAAGGAGTATCTAGTGGAAAAAATTTCTAATCTGGTTTTTGAAAAAACGCAGAATGTTCTGTTTCTTGACAAAGTTCAAACGCCAAGCGGGCTTACAAATGTTGTGGCATCTGAAATTTTCTATGTGCTGAAACAATATTTCGACATTAAGCCGTCTGACTATAAGGCAAGAATCCATGTTCAAAAAACTGGCGAAATCAACATTGACTTGTCTTTTCTTGCGTCAAGAGTTCTCACAAAAAAAGAAAGTCCGCTTTGATAAAAGAATATTGTTTTTTCTCTTTTCATATATTTTAATGCAAAGGGGAAGAATATGGGAGCGTTCAAAAACATTAAAGAATTAAAGACTGTTAAAAGTGAAAATAAAAAATCAATTTTTTCAAAACGAAAATTGTTCACTTTAAGCAGTCTTTTTTGTGTGCTTTTGTCATTTTCACTTTTGGGCTTTTCGCTTTCATTTTTTGGCTTTTCAAAAGAGGTGAAACAAATCACTTCTTGCTGGTCGCCAAACCTTCAAGACATTGGCAAAATAAAGTTTGTAAACGGCGACGAAACCATGACCGAAAAAGAGGTTCATTTGTCGGTTTCAGAAATGTGCATGCCGTTTGAAAATTCCTATGCAATAGAGGGGGAAGAGTGCTTTCTTGTTAAGGGGCTCGGAAGCATGGTTGTGAAGTCATGTTTGAATGGAAAAGTTACAAAAATTGAAAATAAAGGGCTTGTGAAAAATGTTACAATTTCACATGGAAAAGGTCTTGTAACAATTTATGAAAGCCTTGACACTGTTGGGGTGAAAGAAGGCAACAGCGTAAAGAAAAATTCGCCAATTGGCATTTCATATTCTTCGCAAATTGTGTTCAAAATTTTGCTTTCAGGAAAGGTTGTTGCAGGACTTACTGTTAAAGATGGAGAAATGACTTTTTTATAATGACTATGTCACGCATAGCATTAAAAACGCTAGAAAAATTGGGAACTTCGGGAAAATATCATGTCTGACATAGCACGCGTAAAGAAAGGGTTTTCTTTCAAAAAAATTTTTAAAAAATATTTAAAAATTGCCATATTTATGTATATTTTTATGAATAATCAAATTTTATATTCATTTATTGAAAAACTGTCGCATCTCTCTCCCGCGCGCCGCCGGCTGTGATATGATCAAAGTGGCGTTCGGGAACCTGCGGCGCCGCCTTCACGGGCGGGCGGAGCCGCGCGATAAGGAGGTATTTATGTATTTATCCGAATTCATTGAGTCTCTCGCCCTCTACGGTCTGCCCGCGGTCGTCATGTCCGTGCTCGCGGAAGGATGCACGCTTCTGCTCGTCAGACTGTGCAGAATTCAGAATACGGCGCTGAAAAACATTCTGCCCTTTCTCTTCGGCGTCGCTTTCTCCTGCCTGTACAGCCTGATTTTTCAGGGAGCGGGGAG
>USTJ01000151.1 GCA_900557585.1 uncultured Eubacteriales bacterium | reverse complement strand
ACGTTAAAAACAGGATCACAGGTGCTGCTCAAATGGATGGTGCTATCCTTGTTGTTGCTGCAACTGATGGTCCAATGCCACAAACTCGTGAGCATATCCTTCTTGCTCGTCAGGTTGGTGTTCCAAAAATCGTTGTTTTCATGAACAAAATGGACCAACTTGGTGGCGACGAAGAACTTGCTGACCTTGTTGAAATGGAAATCAGAGAGCTTCTTAACCAATACAACTTTGATGGAGACAACACTCCTATCATTCGTGGTTCAGCTCTCCAAGCAATTGAAGCTGCTCAAAAAGGTGACTGGGATGCTCCAGCAATCAAATCAATCGAAGCATTGATGGATGCTGTTGACACATACATTCCACTTCCTCCACGTGAGACAGATAAACCATTCCTTATGCCTATCGAAGACGTATTCACAATTACTGGTCGTGGTACAGTTGTTACAGGTAGAGTTGAAAGAGGAATGCTTCACCTTAACGACACAGTTGAAATCACTGGTCTTAAAGATAAACCAGTTTCAACAGTTGTAACAGGAATCGAAATGTTCAAGAAGACAGTTGATGAGGCTATCGCTGGTTACAACATCGGTGTTCTTCTTCGTGGTATCCAAAGAACAGACGTTGAACGTGGACAAGTTCTTGCTAAACCAGGTTCAATTCACCCACACACAGAGTTCACTGCTGAAGTTTATGTTCTTACACAAGCTGAAGGTGGACGTCACACACCATTCTTTAACAACTATCGTCCTCAATTCTATATCAGAACAACAGACGTTACTGGTTCAATCACTCTTCCAGAGGGTGTTGAAATGGTTATGCCTGGTGATAACACAAGAATGACAGTTAAACTCATTTCACCAATCGCAATCGAAGAAGGACTTCGTTTCGCTATTCGTGAAGGCGGAAGAACTGTTGGATCAGGCGTTGTTTCAAAGATCATCAAATAGTTTTTTAGGTTAAAATTTATAACTCTAATACAAAAAACAAAAAAGGTTCAGACCTGGATGAATGCAAATTCAATCCAGTCCTGAACCTTTTTTATTTTTATGTCTTATACTTACAAACTTCGCTCTAAAAAATGTAAAGTAATATATTAAACAAAGCGTGGTCAATATATATGTTTTATGCAAACAGACTTTGTTCTAAAAAAAAATAAAGTAATAACATCAGTAAAGAGTAACTTTTGCTTTGTTTATTGCTGTTATCTTGCTAAAAATATGTAAAAATGAACTCAAAATTACAACAGGTTCAACACTATATAATATTGAAACAGGTGAGAATGTTTCAGTGGTTCCTGCGGGTACGACAAAAAGTTTGACTTATACTAGCACAAAACCTTCAAGTTTTGTTCAAAGTCAAAGAACCTTTGGTGGGGAATATGATGTTGCTGTTGGAGAACTTGAAATGGTAAATGACAACTCTTTTGAGGCAGTTTTGTTGGACAGTAAAAAACGATATATTTTAAAAGAGAAAAAATCAATATCAGAAGAATAAAAGCATCAGCCTTTCGGCTGGTGCTTTTTTATTGGCTCTTTGAAAAAAATAAGGATACCAAGAAAAGTTTGCGAAATAGGGGATTTTTTTTGTTGCTATGTGGTTTTAATAAATCTTCATTAAAAATTGGGAAAATATTTAACTTGCAAAATGCATTAAAAAAGGTGCTGAAAAAGTACAATTTTTTACAAAATTTGTATTGACATATTTTTGCTTGTATGGTATTATAGTGTAGATATTATGAAGTATTGTGGCTGATTGCCCTCTGCAAAACTTCTAGGGGTTGGATATATTTGAAGGTTTGGGTTAAAAAATAAAATACAAAATTTTAAGACAAAGATGACACTCTTTGGCTTTTTTTGTGTTTGTTTTCTTTTCCTTTAAAACATCTTTTCCCGTTTGCAACGCGATGAGTTATGAACTTTTTTAAACGCCGTGGAGGTTTACAATGAATTCTAAAAATTTAAACATTAAAAAAGTGAAATATGGAAATACCGAAAGATACAAGTTTGGTAAAATTGATGAAATTTTAGACATTCCATATCTTGTTGAAATTCAAAAAGACAGTTTCAACACTTTCTTGACCAAAGGTATTCGTGACGTTTTGAGAGACTTTTCTCCAATCACCGACACCGACAACCTTAACCGTTCAGAAAACAGAGAAGAGAACAAAGACTCTCGTGTTGAACTTCATTTCCTTGACCATTCAGTTTCGGGAACTCCAAAATATTCAATTGCAGAGTGCAAGTCTCGTGACACAACCTATTCTTTACCACTTAAAGTGAAGGTTCGTTTGATTTATAAGGAAACTGGCGAAGTTGTTGACCAAGAAGTTTTCATGGGCGATATCCCAATGATGACCGACAATGGTTCTTTCATCATCAATGGTGCAGAACGTGCAATCGTTTCACAACTTGTTCGTTCTCCTGGGGTTTACTGCGACCAAGGACTTAACAAAGCAGGTCAATTTGTGACAACAACCTCAATCCGTCCACACCGTGGTGCTTGGATTGACTTTGAAGAAGATTCAAATGGCGTTTTGTGGGTTCATGTTGACAGAAACCGTAAGATGATTGCAACAATTTTCCTTCGTTC
>USTJ01000150.1 GCA_900557585.1 uncultured Eubacteriales bacterium | reverse complement strand
AGGTTTTTCTGCCGAGCCCATAATGTGGCAAGAAGAGCCAATTGAAATTTGTTCTTCGGACATCAAGAAGTTGATGACATTGTTTTTTCCAATATTTGAGTTTTCACCAATAATTGCATTTGAAATGATTGTGTCTTCACAAACCGAAGAGTTTTCTTTGATTGCTGTTTGAGAACAAAGTTTTGCGCCCTTTGCAATTTTTGAACCCGAATAAACAAAGGCTCCATCAAGATATGCACCCGAAATTTTAACATCGTTTGCAACCTTTGCGTTTATAAGTTCACTTCGGTTTTCAATTGTAACATTTTCACCAATCACAGTGTCGCCCGAAAGGCTCACAAAACTTCCAATTTTTGTTCCCTTTCCAATTGAAACATTGGCCTCGATATAAAGCGTGCTTGGGTCTTTGAAATAAACACCATTTTGACTGTGAAAATCCACAATACGATTTTTGAGCATTTCAGTTATCAAATGAACTTGGCGATATGAAAGCGCCATCATGAAATCTTCTTCATCAAAATAGTAAACCGATGGAGAATATATTTCGTCAACGCGTTTGATATAGTCAGTTTTAAAAACATAGCCACGAGTGAGTGGACAAACATTCAGACCTTTGTTTTTCACAAAATCAAGAATATTTAAAACATTTTTCTTTGTGACAAGTGGAGTGTCTGAAAACAAAACCAAAGTATATTCGCTGTCACGCAAAAATGGTTTGATTGCACTTGCAACGCTTTGCTTTTCGTGGTCATAATGAATCAAAACAGGAGTTTCTGGACATGCTCTTACAACATATTCATACATTTTCATTCCAAGAATTTCAAGGTTGAAACTTCCATTTTCGGTTTGAAAATCTTTTGAATCTTCAAGCAAAACAATGCAGTCTACACTCACTTTGTCTTGGTCACGCTTTATGCATTTTGCAAATGGTTCTTTTCCGTCTGAAACAATTTTAAGGTCAAGAAAATCATTTGCCTGATTTGTTTGTGTTTTTGTTTCTGTAAAATTATAAATCTTTTCCATAACTAAATTTTAAATCTTATTTTTTCCTTTGTCAAATTTCTTTAAACATGTTTCAGTTTTTTAATGTTTTGTTTTGTCGTTTTTCTTTGAAATATTCTGAAACAAGAAAACTGCATTCTTTTTCCAAAATTCCGCCAACAACCTCGGTTTTGTGGTTAAGTTCGGCTCTTTCAATAACTTCGCTCATTTTCAGTGCATTTTCTTTGTTGTTTGGAGCACCAAAATAAAGAGTTTTGATTCGTGCATTCAAAATTGCTCCAAGACACATTAAACATGGTTCAAGAGTCACAAACATTTCACAATCAAGAAGTCTAAAATCGCCAACAACTTTGCATGCTTTTTTAATTGCAAGAATTTCAGCATGCGCTGTTGCATCTTTGCTTGTTTCACGTTTATTGAAAGCCGACGCAATGATTTTTCCTTGCCGTACGATTACTGCACCAACAGGAACCTCGTCGCTGTCATATGCCTTTTTCGCAAGAGCAAGCGCTTTTTTCATGAATTTTTCTGTTTGAAGCATGTTCGCACTCCTTTGCAATTTTTCCAAGTTTTTTCAAAATGTTTTTGTTTCGTTTATATATTTTTTCAAGGTGAGCAGTTCCAATTGGATGTGAAAGTTTGTCGCTTCCAACCTCGATTGTAACCGAAGGGATTTCAAACTTTTCAATGCACCAATCCTTATAGCCCCCACTGCTTGAATTTTGTGCACTTACAATTTTATAGTGCGTTGCACTTTTCACGATTTTTGCAATCTTTTTGTCGCGTTTCAAATTTTCTTTGCGAGCAAAAAAGTCATAATAGATTTCTTCGCCTTTGGTGTGATAACTGATTGTAAAAACTGGTTTCACTTTTTTTGTTAAAAGTGCAAGCGCCTGCGTGCACGGTTCGCTCATTGGACATTTGCCAACAAACCCGTGCGAAGAGGGATAAAACAAATTTGCTTTTCCTGTTCCCCACCGTGCATCAAAATTTGTGTTCAAATCAACCCCATTTGCATTTGCTTTGAAAAGTGAAAAATCTTTGCTTTTATTGTTCAGTGAAAGCAGAAATTTTCTTGTTTTCAAATTTTTCACACTTTTAAGCCCGTCTGTAACAAGACTTGCCCCATCGGGGTTTGAAAGCGGAACAAACACAATGTTTGGAGTTTTCAGTTTTTTATATTTTTCAAAGTTCACAGAAAGTTCGCTTATCATTTTGCAAAGCAAGTTGCATGTGATGTGTTCTCTTGCATGAATTGCCCCTTGAATGATAACGCTTTTTTCTTGTGCAAAATCAAAAGAAATGGCATAGATTGGTCTTTTCAAAACGCTTTCGCCAATAATTTCGATTTTTGCATGTTCAATTTTTTGTTTTAAGAATTTTTCAAGTTGATTTGTATTCATATTTTCCTCATATTATCATATGAGAAAAGCAGGTTTTTGTTATCTAAGAAAACCTGAAACAAGTGTCAAAATCCATTCAGCAACAAGCCAGATAAGTGAAAGTGTAAGCATGATTACATAGCCAGTGTTCACTTTCTTCTTTGGAATTGTAGCAGTTTCTATGTTTTCTGCTCCGCCGTTTGTCTCG
>USTJ01000149.1 GCA_900557585.1 uncultured Eubacteriales bacterium | reverse complement strand
CTCTTTGCTCAAACGTCTGCCATGGCACAAGTCACATGGAGTTGGAATCATATATCTTTCGATATCTTGTTTTATGAAGTCACTTTGCGAAGAGCGATAACGGCGCATAAGGTTGTTTATGATTCCCTCAAACTCACCCTTATATTCCCCTGAAAATTTTTCGGTTGAATATTCAAGGTCAAGTTGCTCGCCTTTTGTCCCATAGAAAATGATATCTTTAATTTCGCGAGGAAGTTCAATGAACGGAGTGTTTAAACTGAACTTATATTTTTTTGCGAGCGCACTCATATACATTTTTGAAAAACCGCCGTCTGTCCAGCCCGAAACCGAAATTGCTCCTTGTGCAATTGAAAGTTCTGGATGCTTTACAACAAGATTTTCATCAATCACCATTTTATATCCAATTCCCGAGCATTCTGGACACGCACCAAATGGTGTGTTGAAAGAGAAAAGTCGTGGTGAAACCTCGGAAAAAGAAAATCCACATTCACTGCAAGAGTGTTTTGTTGAATATATCTTTTCTTGGTCGTTTATCACAATTGTAACAAGCCCATCTGCAAGTTTGAGAGCGGTTTCAATGCTGTCGACAAGTCTTGTTTTCACGTCTTCACGAATCACAAGTCGGTCAACAACAACCGAAATGTCATGCTTTTTCTGGCGGTCTAGTTTAATCTCTTCATCAAGAGTGTAAATCTCGCCATCAACTTTCACACGAACATAGCCACTTTTCTTAAAACCCTCAAAAAGTTTTACAAATTCGCCCTTTTTGCCACGCACAATTGGAGCAATGACAAGAACCTTGCTTCCCTCTTCCGCTTTAAGAGTTTGCGAAGCAATTGCATCAACTGTGTTTGGCTTTATTGGCAAATGGCAGTTTGGACAATATGGAACGCCAATGTGCGCAAAAAGCAAACGCAAATAGTCATAAATTTCAGTGATTGTTCCAACGGTTGAACGTGGGTTTGCCGATGTTGTTTTTTGGTCGATTGCAATTGCAGGAGAAAGCCCCTCGATGTTGTCAACATCTGGCTTTTGCATTTGTCCCAAGAACTGCCTTGCATAGGAAGAGAGCGACTCCATATAGCGTCGTTGTCCCTCTGCAAAAATTGTGTCAAACGCAAGAGAACTTTTTCCCGAGCCCGAAAGCCCTGTGAACACAACCAACTTGTTTCTTGGAATTTCAAGGTTCACATTTTTAAGATTGTTTTCTCTTGCACCAGTAATTTTTATCGTTTTTTCCATTTTCCACCTGTTTTCACGGTTTTTGGCTGTTCGCCTTTAAGTTCCAAAATCTTGTCGCGAAGTTCAATTGCCTTTTCAAAATCAAGGTCTTTGACAACTGCTTCAAGTTCTTTTTCAAGTTCTTTGATTGCCTTTTCTTTGTCTTTTTCAGACATTTTTGGTTTGGTTTCAAGTTTGCTTGAAATTGAAATTCCATCACGAATCTCTTTCACAATGGTTTTTGGAACAATGCCATGTTTTTTGTTATATTCAGATTGAATTTTTCTTCTTCTGTTTGTTTCATCAATCGCTCTTTTCATCGAGTCAGTTATGGTGTCGCCATACATGATAACTCTGCCCTCTGCATTTCGAGCAGCACGACCAATTGTTTGAATCAGCGCTCCCTCACTTCGCAAAAAGCCCTCTTTGTCGGCATCCAGAATGGCAACAAGTTTAACCTCTGGAAGGTCAAGCCCCTCTCGAAGCAAGTTGATTCCAACCAAAACATCACTTTCTCCACGGCGAAGGCTGTTGATGATTTCCATTCTTTCCATGGTTTTAATGTCGCTGTGAAGATATGTTGTCTTTATCCCATTTTCTTCAAGATAGGTTGAAAGGTTTTCTGCCATCTTCTTTGTAAGCGTTGTTACAAGCGCTCTCCCGCCACTTGCAATGGTTTTGTTCAGTTCGTCAATCAAATCATCAACCTGACCTTTAACCGGCTTTACAACAATTTCTGGGTCTAAAAGTCCAGTTGGACGAATAATCTGTTCGGCAACATTGTCTGCATGCTCCATTTCATATGGGCCTGGGGTTGCAGAAACGCAAATGAGTTGGTCAATTTTCTTTTCAAACTCAGATAATCCATGTTCTCTCACTTCTTCGATCGCATTAATGCCCATTTCTACAGAAGCAAAATCCCAATCCTTACGCGATACCAGATAATGTGCCATTTCTTCTTCCATAAGAGCACATCCCGCAAAGCCCATATTGATATAATCAGTTTTCAGCTTTTGTGCAATTCGGAAAGGATAGGAATTCGGCTGGATCAGTCCAAGACTTCCATGCGTAATGGAAGAACCGTATGCAAGATATGTTTTCTTTGGCAGATCATTCTCCTCCGGCGGTTCCACTTCCCCCGATATTTCCACATAATAGCACGGTGTATATGGCATAATCACACGCACAATCAGGGGATTAAACGGAAGTTGATTTTCATCTGTAATCTGCTGTAATTTTTTAATTGTTTCCGGGTATTCGATATGAATCCTGGTATTCACATCACTGATATTTTTGGAAGAATATTCCCAGCCGCCCTGAAAGGAACCAAAGAAAATATGTACGGTAGAACTCTCAGCAACCATATCTGAGCGTAAGATTATATCTGCAG
>USTJ01000148.1 GCA_900557585.1 uncultured Eubacteriales bacterium | reverse complement strand
AACAACCATGATTAACCTTTTAATGCGTTTTTATGAAGTTGACAGTGGCGACATTTTGATTGACGGCACAAGCATTAAAGATTTGTCTCGAGATGCTGTCCACAACTTGTTTTCAATGGTTTTGCAAGACACTTGGATTTATAATGGCACAGTTCGTGAAAATATTGTTTATAGCAAAGAAAATGTTACAGATGAAGAAGTTGTTTCTGCCGCCAAAGCAGTTGGACTCCACCACTTTATCAAAACTCTTCCAAATGGCTATGACACAATTTTAGACGAAAACACTTCTATCTCTGCTGGTCAAAAGCAACTTTTGACAATTGCAAGAGCCATGGTGCAAAACTCTCCAATGCTGATTCTGGACGAGGCAACCTCTTCTGTTGACACCAGACTTGAAATTTTAATTCAACAAGCAATGGACGCTTTAACCCAAAACCGAACAAGTTTTGTGATTGCTCACCGACTTTCAACAATCAAAAATGCCGACAAAATTTTGGTTATCAAAAATGGCGACATTATCGAACAAGGAACCCATGAAGAACTTCTTGCAAAAAATGGATTCTATGCCGAACTTTACAATTCTCAATTTGAAGAATAAACAATATATTACAACAAAAAAAGACACCAAATGGTGTCTTTTTATATGTTTTTCTTCATTATTTCTTGTGCAATAACTAAACTATTTTGTATGCTTTTCAAGAATATTTTGTCTTTGAAGTGCATATTCTTCGTCGGTCAAAAGACCTTTGTCGTGAAGTTCTTTAAGTTTTGTCAAATCCTGTTCAAGTGTTTCAACGCTTCTTTCAGGTTCTTTTGTTTGAACAGTTGTAACAGTGCTTAGTGTTTGTGGTTTTGGATTCAGTTCATCTTCTGAAATTTTTCCTTTTCGAATTTTGCCCGCAAAAATCAATCGGTCTGCAAGAATAAGCCAGAAGCAAACAAAATACATAAACGCAACACCAACTGCGATATATGCCATGAAATCAATGTCGCCAGAATCCATGAATAAAATTATCAAAAACAACGAGATTGCACACATGATTCCATCAAAAATCAAATGTCCAACAAGTTTTGCGGTTGATTTTTTATAATTTCTTGGTTGCATTCTGATAAATTTGATTTCTCTTGCCCCCATTGTAATTGTCAAACCTGCAAGAGCAAGACCAAAAAATACAATAAATAATTGAATTATCCAACCACCAGCAATAAAATATACAAGTGTGCCTGAGTCTGATCCTTTGAAAACACCAAGGAAAGCAATCGCCAAAATTGCAGTTACAAACATCAAAAAGACGCCAAGCAAAATCATGAAAATTGATGACAAAAGAGTACAAACTCGAAAATATTTTTTTTCTTCCATATTTTCTCTCCAAATTACAGGGGTTTTTATAATTTTATGATAACATATCTTTTCATATTTGTAAATCGAATACAAAAAATTAAAAAATGCTCAAACTTGATGCATTATTCTGCCTCGAAGCAAAATAAAACTTCACAAATAAAGCCAATGCGCTTTTAAAAAGTAAAATTCAAAAAAGACAAAACAATACAAATATAAAATCTTTTATAGCATCATTTTGAAGCGTAATAATCTTCGAAATCAACCATAAACAGCCTTTTCGCTTTTTGTTTTAAAAAATTTGTGTATCAAAAAACCCATGCGTTTGCATGGGTTTTGTTTTATTCTTCTTCGGTTTCGTTTGCCTTTCTGATTGAAAGTCCAATGCGTTTTTTTGCCTTGTCAAGTGAAATGATTTTTACTTTCACAATTTGACCAACAGTAAGTTCTTCGCTTGGGTGTTTAATATATCTGTCACAAATTTCAGAAATGTGAACAAGTCCGTCTTGGTGAACACCAATGTCAACAAAAGCGCCAAAGTCGATAACATTTCGAACAGTTCCTTTTAAAACCATTCCCTCTTTCAAGTCATCAATTGAAAGAACATCGCTTCGAAGTTCAATGTGTTCGGCCTCGTCACGAATGTCGCGACCTGGTTTCACAAGTTCAGATGCAATGTCCATCATTGTTGGAACACCAATTCCAATTTCTTTTGCGACTTTGTCTTCGCCCGCTTTTTCAATCATGTCTGGAAGAGAAGAAACTTTTTGATTTTTCACATCTTCCTCACTCATTCCAAAAACCTTTAAAAGTTTTCTTGCATTTTCATATGACTCTGGGTGAACGGCGGTGTTATCCAAAATTTCTTTTCCGTTCACAATTCTCAAAAAGCCTGCGCATTGTTCAAATGCTTTTGCACCAAGTTTTGGAACATTCAAAATGTCTTTTCTTGTTTCAAATGCACCATTCTTTTCACGATATGCAACAATGTTTTTCGCAATGCCTTCGTTCAGTCCTGAAACGCGTTTCAAAAGACTTGGGCTTGCGGTGTTAATGTCGGCACCAACCGCGTTTACGCAGTCTTCAACAACGCCATCAAGAACTTCGGTGAGGCGTTTTTGTGGCATGTCGTGTTGATATTGTCCAACACCAATACTTTTCACATCAATTTTGATGAGTTCTGCAAGTGGGTCTTGAAGTCTTCTTGCAATTGAAACTGCACTTCGAAGGTTTACATTATAGTCTGGAAATTCTTCTGCGCCAAGTTTGCTTGCAGAATATACCGA
>USTJ01000147.1 GCA_900557585.1 uncultured Eubacteriales bacterium | reverse complement strand
CGTTATGACAGCCAACCTCTTGGACACTTTGGTCTTGCTCTTAAAGACTATTGTCACTTTACTTCTCCAATCAGAAGATATCCAGACCTTACAATTCATCGTATTTTGAAATATATGCTTCATGGCGAAATGACTCCAAACAAAACCAAAGTTCTTGAAAGTTTTGTGAATGAAGCAAGCGAACAATCTTCTCTCACCGAGCGCATTGCCGACGAGGCTGAAAGAGCGGTTGACGATTTGAAAAAGGCCGAATATATGTCTGAAAGAATTGGCGAGGTTTATGAAGGCAAAATCAGTTCGGTTCTTGAATCTGGAATTTTTGTTGAACTTGACAACACAATTGAAGGATTTGTTTATATAGAGTCGCTTCCAGATGACCATTATATTTTCGACCAAACAAGATATATGCTTGTTGGAAAACGCAATCGTTTTTCAATTGGCGAAAAGGTTACTGTAAGGGTTGACAGTGTTGACATTAACACTCGTCACATTGATTTTGTTTTGACAAACGAAAAAGTGAAATAATACCGAAAAAACGCAAATTTTTGGTTTTTTATCCCTGAAAAGGCTAAAAAATTGCGTTTTTTTAGATTTTTTTTCAAAAACCATCTTGAAAATCAAAAATTACTATGTTATAATCTAGGAGCAAATATGAAAGAGATAGCGACAAATAGAAAAGCGAACTTTGAATATTTTATTGAAGACACATTCGAATGTGGCATTGTTCTTTCGGGAAGTGAGGTCAAGTCGCTTCGAGCAGGGCATCTTAACATTTCAGACAGTTATGGTGTTGTTCGAAACGGTGAAGTGTTCCTTTTGAACGCAAACATTCCTTGCTATAAAAACACTGCAAGTTTCAAGGAAGATGAGAAAAGAACACGCAAATTATTGCTTCACAAGTCAGAAATTGCGAAAATTGAACGCAAAGTGAAAAACGAAAGTTACACTTTGGTTCCGCTTAAAGCATATTTCAAAGATGGTTTTGTAAAAGTTCTTTTGGCTCTTGCAAAAGGAAAACATCTTTACGACAAGAAGCAATCACTGAAAGAAAAGACAATTGCCAAAGACACAATGCGTGCTTTGAAAGATATCTAGTTCCCGGGGCAACCCCACATGGGGGCGTTCTGGTTTCGACAGGTTATATTTGTAAATGTTATAAGCGTACAGGATTATACTGAATCCTAAAACCGGTAAAACAAATAAATGACAACGATTTAGTTGCAATGGCTGCCTAGTTCAGCCACGGGTGCTACAAAAGGTTGACTGGTTTGTAGGCTTGTTAAAGTAAAGTCAAGCGAAACTTTCTTTTTCAAGATTGGGAAAGTTTTTTAAAATAAATTTTGATAGTCAAAAAACATTTTGTCTGTTTCATGTTCATGGCGAAATCCTTTGAAATTGACTTTTGTACGGAGAAGGGCATTTATGGATTTTCTTGGACGCGAGTTCGACTCTCGCCGCCTCCACCAAATTTTTAAAAATGTTATAAGGAGTAAAAATTATGTCACCATTCCAAATTGTAGCAATTGTTATCCTTGGTCTTGGAGTATTAACCGCACTTGGATTTACAGTTGCATTTATTGTTGTTTCTTGTGCAAAAGAAAAAACCGAGAACAATAATGAAGATTCTTTAAACTCACAAAAAGAAGAAATCAACGAAATCGACCTTGATCAAATGCTTGCAAAACTTGATGAGGCTTCAAAGAACAAAGAAAAGGAAGAAGAAAAACAAGCCGAAGAAGAAAAGGTTGAGGAACCAATTGCAGAGCCTGTTATAATTGAACCAGCCACAGAAGAAGCAAAAGAAGAGCCAGCAGAAGAAAAGGTTGAAGAGGTTGTTGAACCAGTTGTTGTTGAAGACAAGAAAGAAGAGAAACCTGCTGTTGACGCTTCTAAGGTTATCATCAACATCTATGGCGCAGATGCACAAAAGGAAGAAGAAAAAGAAGAAACTCCTGTTGCCATAGAAGAAACAAAAGAAGTTCCAGCAGACCACACTGGCCCAGAATTCGATTATAGAATTCGTCTTGAAAAAATTAAAGAAAGCCAGGCAAAAATCGACCGCGACCTTGACAAAACATCTCGTGCAATTTTGAAATATGAAAGAACCATTCGCAGAATGGAAAGAAATCAAAAAATGCTTGATCGTCGTGCTTTGGAACTTACAAACCTTAACCTTTTGATGTATTCTGTAACCGACATTAAAAATGTTGATGCAGAGAAAAAAGCACGTCAAGAAGAACTTACAGCACACATTGCAGAACTTAAAGCAAGCATTCAAGATGCACAGGAATATATCGAAGCAAACCGCGAGAAATATGAAAGCAACTTGAAACTTAAAGACTATCTTGTTCACGAACAAACAAGATATGCCGACGAAGTTAAAGAACTTGAAGCATTGATCGCCGCTGGAAAATTCTTTGATGATGGAACCGAAACTGTTGGTGACAATCAATAATAATTTTTAAAAGAGCCAATATGGCTCTTTTTTCTTTGTTTTTTTTTGCAAAAAGAACTTTGATTTTTTGTTTTTTAATTGACAGTCTTCTCGCATGCTGGTATCATTGAAAAGTAAGGTGAAAAATGAGAAAGAAAAAACAACTTGAAAATGAGCAGTTGCACATGCCAGGTGTGAAAGAGGCTCCAACC
>USTJ01000146.1 GCA_900557585.1 uncultured Eubacteriales bacterium | reverse complement strand
TGATACCACGAAAAACTATATTTTGCAAGTGATTATTGCAATTTCTATGCGAATTTCATAAATTTTCCTTTCAATCATATAAAAATTCTTGCAAAAACGACCATAATATAGTAAAATAAGATAGCATAACATCTAAAAGTATGTTTGCAAATAAAATTGTATATATACTTTATATATAAAAGGAAGCGAAAACATGTCAGTAAACACCATAAACTCTTATGGCAAAATTTCAGTGACAGACGAGTCTATTGCACTTGTCGTTGGTCACACTGTGCTTGAATGCTATGGCGTTGTGGATCTTGTTGCAAGCAAATTTGGTGATTCTTTCCGCGAAGTTTTCAACAAACAAAAAAAGAGCAGAGGAATCAAAATCCTTACAATTGGTGACAGAATCCATATCGACCTTGACATAATTTTGAAATACGGCGTAAGCATCAGTGCGGTTGCCGAGTCTGTAAGACGATCAGTTAAATATAATGTCGAGCAATTTACCGGCATGATTGTAGATTCTATAAACATAAATGTTGTTGGAGTGAGAGTATAGAATTTGCAATCTGCAATTTCATCTCGCTCATAATTTTGAGAGGAAAAAATGGGTAAAATTATTACAGGTGCACTCTTCCGCAAAATGGTAATCTCGGGTGCAAACTATCTGGAAGCAAACAAAGACTATGTCGACTCTTTGAACGTTTTCCCTGTTCCAGACGGGGACACAGGAACAAACATGTCAATGACAATGCGTTCATGCGTTAAAGAAATCAACATGATCACAACAAATAATCTTGAAGATATCGCAGATGCAGTAAGCAAAGGTGCTCTTAAAGGTGCCCGCGGAAACTCTGGGGTTATTTTATCACAAATTTTGAAAGGTTTTTCATCTGTTCTTGTGAACGAAAAAGAAATCGACACTAAACTTTTTGCAAAGGCACTTAAAGAAGGTGCCGATGTTGCCTATAAGGCAGTTACAAAACCAAAAGAGGGAACAATTTTAACAGTTATTCGTGTCATGAGTGAAGAATCTGTGAAAATTGCAAAGAAAACATCAGACATGGAAGAGTTCTTGAAACAAACTCTTGCAGCCGGTGAAGAAATTTTGAAAATGACACCAGAAATGCTTCCAGTTTTGAAAAAGGCTGGGGTTGTTGACGCTGGTGGTCGTGGTCTTTTGGTTGTTTTAACAGGATTTTTGAAAGTTATTTCAGGTGACGAAAGCGAACTTGAAATCAGTTTTGAAGACCAAACTGCACAAGATGCAACTGCAAGCAACGCAACAGTTGACTATAACGACCTTGCAAACATTGAATTTGCATATTGCACAGAGTTCTTTATTATTAACATCAACAAAAAGACAACCGAAGCAGACATCGACAAACTTCGTGAAACTCTAATGAGCATTGGCGACAGCGTAATTTGCATTGGCGACCTTAATCTTATCAAAGTTCACGTTCACACAAACCAACCAGGTGTTGCGCTTACAAACGCTTTGAAACTTGGTGAAATCAATGGTGTTAAAATTGAAAACATGCTCGAACAAAACCGTGCACTTAAAATTCAAAACGAACCAGAACAACTCAAACCAATTGGCGTTGTTGCAATCTGTGCGGGCGAAGGGCTTGCATCACTTTTCAGAGACCTTAATGTTGACTATGTCATCGAAGGTGGCCAAACAATGAACCCAAGTGCAGAAGACATTGCAAAAGCATGCGACAAAGTTCCTGCTGAAACAGTTTTTGTTCTTCCAAACAACAAAAACATTATTCTTGCTGCTGAACTTGCAAACGACCTTTCAAGAAGAAACATTGTTGTTATTCCAACACATTCAGTTCCACAAGGAATCACTGCTGCAATCAACATTGACCAAGAGGCAAGTGTTGAAGACAACAAAAACAATCTTCTTTCAGCAATTGAAACTGTTACAAGCGGCTCTGTTACATATGCAGTTCGTGCAACATCAATCGACGGCTTCAAACTTAAAGAAGGCGACTTTATTGGTCTTAACGAAAAACACATCATTGCTAAAAACAACAATCTTCAAGATGTTACTCTTTCAACAGTTGAAAAACTTATGAAAGAAGACGCTTCAACTCTTACACTTTTCTATGGCAACGAAGTGAAAGAAGATGACGCAATGTCTCTTCAAGAAAAACTTGCCGAGAAATATCCAGACCTTGAAGTTACATATCAAAATGGTGGCCAACCACTTTACTATTATCTTATCAGCATTGAATAAATTTTCAAAAGGGGCAGAAAAATCTGCCTCTTTTTTCATGAAAACTTTCAAACATTTGCGAAAGAAAATAAAGTGATATATAATGATTATATGGAACTTAAAGAAATAAAAGGTCTTGGGCAGGCAAGAATTGAAACACTAAACAGCCATAACATTTTTTCAGTGGAAGATTTGATTTTTCATTTTCCACGCTTTTATTATGACCTTGACAACCCAGACACTTTTCAAGAAGACGGAAAATATAAACTGATAAAAGCAACCGTCATAAGTCAAGTTTCGGTTGTAAGAATACGCAAAAATTTCAATTATAGCATGTGCAAATGCGTGGACATAAACGGTCATGTTTTCAACGCGGTTTGGTACAATCAAACCTATCTAAAACGTGCCATTTCAGAAAACGACACATTGTATTTATATG
>USTJ01000145.1 GCA_900557585.1 uncultured Eubacteriales bacterium | reverse complement strand
TTGTTGTTTTGATCCGAAACTATAAAAAAAAAAAAGTGGCAAAAAAGCCACTTTTTTTATGCAAAAAATTCACAAAAAATGGCTAAGATGTATTCCCCTCTTTTTTATTATTTTTATTTTGTTTCTGGGCGCAGTAAATTTGCGGTTTTTTGCATTTTAAAAATATTATTTTTTAACATGCTTTTTATTTATTTTTTTTGTCAAATATCCAATATTTGCTAAAAATAAACACAAAAAAATCCTTGAAATACTTCAAGGATTTTATAAAGCAATGCTCCAAACGATTGGAACTTATTGCTTTATGTTTATAGTATGGAAATAAATGTTTCAAAATATGCAAAAAACAAATAAATTTTTGCAATTTTTTGCTTTTTAGTGTTTATTATTCCATGATTTTGAGTTCTTTGAACACTTTCAAAATCTTGTCCGCAGCCTCATCCATAAGTTCTTTGGTGTGAGTTGCTGTGTAACTTGTTCGAATCAAGCATTCACCAACAGGGGTTGCTGGTGGCAAAACTGGGTTTACATATACTCCTTCTTCGAAAAGGCGTTTGCAAGCAATCAAAGTGATTTCTGGCTCATAGGTATAAATTGCAATGATTGGAACTTTGCTGTCTTTGAACTTGATTCCGCGTTTTTTGAGAGCAGAGCGCATATAATCTGAAATTTCAAGAAGATTTTTTCTTCTTTCTGGTTCTCCTTTAATGATTTCAAGAGATTTAGATGCAGCAGCAAGGCATGCTGGTGGAATTGATGCAGAAAAGATGAATGGTCTTGAATTGTGACGGATATATTCGCAAACTTCATGAGTTGAAGCACAAAGACCGCCAAGGCTTGCAAGTGATTTTGAGAAGGTTCCAAAAATAATGTCAACCTCATCTTCAAGCCCGAAATATTCACCAGTTCCACGACCGTTTTCGCCCAAAATTCCAAGAGCGTGAGCGTCGTCAACCATTACTCTTGCGCCATATTTCTTTTTAAGACGTACAATTTCTGGCAAATTGCAGATGTCTCCACTCATAGAGAAAACACCATCTGTAACAATCAAAATTCCTTTGTTTTCAGGAATGCTTTTAAGTTTTTCTTCAAGGTCATGCATGTCGTTGTGGTTATATCTGATAAGTTCGGCATATGAAAGACGAATTGCGTCATAGATAGATGCGTGGTTTTCTTTGTCGCAAAGAACAACATCGTGTCTTCCTGCAATTGCTGAAATAATACCAAGGTTTGTTTGGAAACCTGTGCTCATGATTACACAATCTTCTTTTTGCAAAAAGTTTGCAAGGTCTTTTTCAAGTTCAACGTGTTTTACGGTTGAACCATTCAAAAATCTGCTTCCCGAACAGCCGGTTCCAAATTCTTTGGTTGCTTCGACTGCGGCATTGATTACTTCTTCATTTCCAGTGAGACCAAGATAGTTGTTTGAACCAATCATAATCTCGCGTTTTCCTTCCATTTCAACAACAATGTCTTGTTTGGTTTCAAGTTGATGGAAATATGGATAGATTCCTTCGCGTTGAACTTGTTTATACATGCTGTCTTCTGAACATTTTTTAAATAAATCCATTTATTTCTTCCTTTATATCTTGCTTAAAGCAATAGATAAGTCAAGTATAACAAATTTGACCGCGGTTTTACAAACAAATCAGAAAAGTTTTTGAACACTATTGATTTTTTTTGTTGCAAAATTTGTAAATGTATGGTATAATACTGTTAGAATTAAATAATGCAAATAGTATTATACAAAGGGGATAGCACAATGAGCAATGATACTTTAATTAATCCAATTAATAATTCATCTACAGAGGTAAATCCTAATCTGTCAAACAATAATGCAACGACTGTTAATGTGGATGCGGTCGGGGAAATATTAGAATCAGGCACAATATTGTGTTCCGAATATGAAGTTATAAAAAAATTGAATGTTTCGAGCGGTGAAGCTGATTTATATTTGTGCAAACGAAATAATAACAACTATGTAGCGAAGGTGTACAGAAGAAAGGTTGCAATAAAAAAAGAAATAACAAAGATTTTGCAAAAAATCAATTCGAGATATATAGCAAACTTGTATACGGTAGGAGATATAAACGGTTTTCCTGTCGAGATATTGCCGTATTATAAAAACGGAAGCTTGCAGGGCAAAAAATTTTCTTTCAAGGAACTTCAAAAAAAGATTATACCAAACATAAATGAGGGGTTACATGAGCTTCATAAGCATAATATAATCCACAAAGATGTAAAACCATCTAACTTGATGATAACTCAAAACGGAGATATAAATATTATTGATTTTGGGGTAAGTTCCGTTACGCAGAGCGGAAATACAATTGTAGTTACACAAACTGGCAAAACGCCAGAATATTCTGCTCCCGAGACTTTCAGAGAATTGTATTTGGCAGAGTCGGATTATTATTCGTTTGGGATAACTATTTATGAACTGTTTACGGGAACAACCCCGTACAACAACATTAATACGGAAGAACGCGAAATGTATATAACTATGCAAAAAATTCCCCAACCCAAAAATATGCCAGATGAATTATATAGTTTGATCTTGGGACTTACATATAACGATTTAACTAATCGAAAGGATAAATCAAATCCAAACAGACGTTGGACATATGAAGAAGTAAAATCATGGTTAAACGGTGAAAA
>USTJ01000144.1 GCA_900557585.1 uncultured Eubacteriales bacterium | reverse complement strand
GAAATGCCCTTTGCAAATTTTTCAGCAAAAGCTTCAGTTTGCTCTTTTGTTGCAAAAAGTTTATAAAAATCGAAAAGTGCGCAGTTGGTTGATTTTGGCTCGGTTGGAAGACTGCTGTCGGTTTTGATTGAACTTATCAATTTTTTAAGAGTTGCCTCGTCGCAGAAAAGTGGAATTTGGTTGCCATAACTCTTGCTCATTTTTCTGCCATCAAGACCAGGGATTGTTGCTGTTTCTTCTTGAATATATTCGGTTGGAACAACAAAAGTGTAGCCATAAAGTTTGTTGAAGGCTTTTGCAATGTCTCTTGCCATTTCAACATGTTGTTTTTGGTCAAGCCCAACTGGAACAATTTTTGTGTTAAAAAGCAAAATGTCCGCAGCCATCAAAATTGGATAGCAATAAAGTCCCATGTTTACAAGAGCGTCTGGGTCTCCCCCATTTGCAACGCTTTTTTCAACAAGTGCTTTATATGCGTGGGCACGGTTCATAAGTCCCTTGCTTGTAACATTATTTAAAAGCCAATTGAGTTCTGTAACTTCTGGAACAAGACTTTGCTTGTAAAAAACAATACGGTTTGGATCAAGACCGCAAGCAAGCCATGTGCATGCAATCTCTTTTGTATATTTATTGAGGTCTTCTTTATTTTTCATGAAATTGAGGGCATGATAATCTGCAATGAAATAATACCCATCAAAATCTTCTTTTGAAATCAAATCAATGGCTGGTTTAATTGCACCAAAATAGTTTCCAATGTGTGGAATTCCGGTTGGTTTGATTCCTGTAAGTGCAATTTTATTCATTATTTTCTCCGTTATTCTCTGGTTGATTTTGAGTTTCCTCTACGCCAGTTATCTTTTTTAATCTTTTAAGTTTCTTTTGCTTCTTTTTATTTTTCTTGTCAACAATTTTGTTTATTCTTGCTTGTTCTTTTGCAAGGAATGTTGGACGGTCAAGTTTCCAATATTTTTTTGCAAGTTTTCCACGAGTTGCAACATTCATGTTTGAAATGAACTCTTCTTTTGAAATTCGATATTGATATCTGTTCATTAAAATGGCAATCAGGTCGCCAAGCCACATGACAACAAGGCAAAATCCAAGACCACCGCCAACAAAAATTCCCATGATTTTATAAAGCACTGGAACATTTATGACAATTGCAACAATAATGTTGAAAGCAATGCAAGTCCAGCCACGCTTTTTGTTTTGAGCATAAAAGTCGTGTGCGCCGAACCAACCAAGAAAAATACACCAAAGAAGCATGCCTGTTCTTGTAACTCCATATGGCATTTTATATGAAGCCTTTTTCACTTCTTTATTGATTTTTCTTCGGGCGAGCATAAGGTCCGCCCATTTGTATATTTCCCACCACTCTATTTTTTCACGAGCAGGTTTTTCGCCACGTGCTTGCTTTGCTGAATATGATTTATAGTCAATGTCTTCAAGAAAAGTTACATCTTTGGTGTTGATGTTATATTCTCCATTTTCATCAACTGTATATTCTGGCAAATCTTCTTTTCGAATTTGTTTTGGTTTGTGTTTGTGTCTTTTAGACTTTTTGGTGGTTTCTTGGTTTGCTTCATTTGCATTTTCATTGGCACTTTCAGATTCTTCATTTTGTGCATCAGAAACAACGGCTTGTTCGGTTTCTTCTGAAACGGTTTCAGCCTTGTTCAATTGTTCTTCTGCCATTTTAAAATTTTTCTTTGCTTGTTCGGTTTTCAATTCTTGCATTTCACTTACTGCAAGACCACAAGAAGAGCAAACAACATCATTTTTATGAATAATGTTCATGCACTTTGGACAAAATCGGATTCTTTTAGCCATGTTTTTCCACCTTTACAAAATAATATTATCACAAACAAGAGTGCAAAGTAAAACCTTTTGTGAATTTTTTATTGTTGTTTGTTCCATTTTTTACAAAACCAGATAACACTCCGGCTAGTCCGATCCCTGTTGACATGATGATGGAGATTGCCATCTCTGAATATCTTGGAATCTTTCTTCGGATCGCTTCAACTCCCAGGGCTGCAAACAGACAGATCCCCATTGCTCCTAAGATTGGATTGATCCCTAATAACAAGCCCAGAGCAACACCTGCCAGGGATGCATGAGAGAGTGCATCTCCAATCATGGACATTCTCTTTAAGACGATCGTGATTCCGATCAATGGTGCGATCACGGCCAGTAAGATTCCTGTAATAAATGCACGCTGCATAAATCCGTATTGAAGCATTTCTATCATTGTTCCTCAATTCTCCCTTCATCCATTCTCAAAATACGATCACATCCTTTACATTCCTGCAGTCTTCCGTGTGTGATCATAAAAATGGTCGTATTGTATTTTGTATTGATCTCATAGAGCATATCGTACAAGATCTTTGTTGATCTTGCATCTACTCCCGTTGTTGGTTCATCTAAGATCAGAAGTTTCGGATCTCCGATCATTGCTCTTGCGATCATCACTCGCTGCTGCTGTCCACCAGATAACTGGTTTGGCAGCTTATGACGATGCTCATAAAGTCCCAGTGTCTTAAGCAATTCGTCAATGTCTAATGATTTATCACTCAGATATGCTCCTACCTCGATATTTTCCTTCACATTGAGATTTGGAATCAGATTATACATCTGAAATACATATCCTAAATGACGGCGGCGGTAATTCG
>USTJ01000143.1 GCA_900557585.1 uncultured Eubacteriales bacterium | reverse complement strand
GTTCACAGCGCCAAATTCAAGTTGAGGGTTGAAACGAATGCAGAACTCGCCAGTAATTTCGTTTGTATAATAATCCATCATGCCTTTTGGGCAGTCGATAAATTCACCATCATTATTATTTTTTCCAGTTCTATATTTGAAAGTGAAAAGATTGTGATCAGGAGAAGCATCAATAAACAAGTTTCTTTTAACATCGTTATTGCGGAACATGTTCGCAATTTCTTCGTTTGTATATTGACGGAGATAATTCCTATTCGCAGAAACTTGGAAAGTGAAATATTTGCCATCAACAACAACTTCAAAAGAAGGATAGGAAATGTTATATTTATCCAAATCAATGCTCTTTGCATAAAGAACATCAGGACCATTTTTCCAACATTTCTTTTTAGCGTCCCATGTATCTGGTTTAATTGTTGAAATTAAAACAGTTTCATATGCTCGGTCACTATAAAAGTTCGAGAAAAGATATTCTTGGTCATAGCCAATGTCTTTGAGTTTGTCAGACGATGTGCCAGAATAATAATATTGAAGTGGCCAAGAAAAACTTCCTGAATTGTCATCAATAACACCATTTGAACTTGCAATAAAGTCAACAACCGGAGTCAAGACTTTCAAACGACCATTCGCATCAAAATTTGATTCTTGGTTTGATGAATTGTTGGTAAACTTACATGCAGAAAAAGTAAGGATTGATGCAATGCCCACGAAAAGCATGAAAAGAAAACAAATAAAAGATTTTGATTTTTTTGTTGATGATGCTGGATTATTCATTGAAAACTCCCATACGCTATATTTAGTTTGTCTAATCGCGCGCAAATATTATTTATAATATTTAAACACATTTTATCATATCTTGTCGATATTGCAAAACAAAAAAGCACACTTTTAAAAATTTCTAAAAAAATTATAAAAAAACAGAATGTGGTCAGGGTGGTGACCACATTTTTATTATAAAACAATATCAAACATATGTTCGAATAAATTTTTTAAATTTTTTATCAAAACAGCGTCACTCCTGCGTCATAACAATCAAACATGTGTTGTAAAATGACACTGTCTTTGCAAAGCAGTAAAAATATTTCGAGGAAAAACAAATGAATAACACAAGCACAAACAAAATTGAAAACAACTGTGACTTATCTATCCCAAACCAATTTAACTGCACAATCAATAAAAATTATAAAAATGAACACACGACATTTGACAAATCGTGTCGAAATGTGTCAAAACTATCTGCAGAAAACATGTGGGAAGAAGCACAGAAAACCAAACTTAATATCTATGTCAAAACACTTCTAGAAGCATATAGAACACTTCCAAACGTTATCAAAATTCTTGACCAAATCATAGAGTCAAGAGCATCAAACGCAATGCTTTCAAGTGGACTTTTTTCAAGCACCTATGACGAGATTGAAAAGGTGATTGAACTTGGCGAAAGAAAAGACAAACTTTTGAACCTTTATGTCATCACCGACAACATGATAAAAATGCTTTCAGAAAAGCAACGAAAATTTGTCATTATGAAGTTCATCAAAAAGCGCAACATCGACACCATTGCGGAAGAACTCAACATCAATAAAAGAAACGTTTACAGAACAGCAAACAACATTATCAAAACTCTTTGCATTAAACTTCTTGAAAAACGTTGGGATTCAAAATTTATTGCTTTCCAAATCGGAGAAAATGAACAATGGCTTGAAACTATCTTTCAAAATAAACTTCGCGAAGAAGAAGCAAACCAAAAGCGACAAGCAAACGCAAGAAAAAACGCAAAATCAACAAAATAACTCGTCAATTTAAACGCAAAATATCATTTTTTGCAGTTTTTACATTTTTAAAAACACGGAAAAAATATTCATAAAAAATCTATAAAAGGTCATCGTCATCAACAATATCATAGGTTGGGAATGATGGCGAAACACCATTTATTTCAGTTTCAAATTCAACGCTTTCATCGTCATCATTTTGCTTTCGAACAAGTTTCTTTCCAACAAGTGAACGAACTGATTTTTTGCGCATTTCAGGTTGCAAATTTTCATCAACATTTTTGCTTTCATCAGCAGATTTTTGAAAGTGATTTTTGCTTCTAAAAGCAACCAAAACAAACACCAAAACAACAGGCAACAATATCAAAACAAGCAAAATAATTTTGACATTTTTTGAAACATCAACATTTTCTTTTTCAACTTCTTTTTCAGGTTCTTTTTTTATTTCTTCCACTTAAGTCCTCTTTTCTGTAACATCTCCGGAAAATCATTTCCAGTTTGTGGTCAGTTTATTGGACTATTTTATCAGATTTTCATTATATAAACAACCTGCGGTCTTCTATATAATACGACATAAACCCTGTTTTTTCGCTTTGTTATCTCAAAAAAATATAGCGGGCCTGTGCAAAATCTACTTCATCCTCATCTTTCAATAGATGTTCTTCTCCAGCTTTCAACATCTGCCCATTAACAGATGTTCCATTTCTGGAATTCAGATCTGTCAGATAATATTCTCCGTCTCTTTTTCTGATCTTGGCATGAACCCGGCTGACCGTAGGCATATTGATCACAGCGTCTGATGCTGTCTCCAGTTTTCCGATCACAACAATCTCCTGTTCAAGATATATCGTTGCCAGTTCTCCCGGTTCACGGCTTACCAGTGTGGCCGGACCCTTCACCA
>USTJ01000142.1 GCA_900557585.1 uncultured Eubacteriales bacterium | reverse complement strand
AAGGAAACGGCAAAAATTCTTGGCATTGTTGTTCCAACCGAGAAAAAATTGTTTCGCAAACAAGAAGACATTTTTGTTCCAATTGAACTTATCCGCAAAATTGGTGAAGATGTGATTTTGGTTAAACTTTCACCAGAGGGAGTGGTGCAAGAGCAAGTCAAAAAACAAAACGCCGAAAGTGAAAAGGTCTATGCAAGATATAAAAGAGTTGTTTCCAAAGAGTGAACACTCTTTTTTTTTGTTTTAAATTTTTTTTCAAGGCATATAAAAAAGTTGTGCATAACAACATTTTGTGTTATACTGGCATAGTACACAAGGTGGTGGAATATGAAGTGCATTTATTGCGGAAATGAAGAAAGCAAAGTTATTGATTCTCGTTCAGCCGACGAAACAAATTCTATAAGACGAAGAAGAGAATGTCTTGGTTGCGGAAAGCGTTTCACAACCTATGAAACTGTTGAAACAACTCCAATTCTTGTGATTAAAAGCAACGGAGACAGAGAGGCTTTCAATCCTTCTAAAATCAAAAGCGGAATCATTAAATCTTGCGAAAAAAGACCAGTTTCAATGCATGACATTGACAATTTGGTCAGCGAAATTGAAAAGAAAGTGTATAACAGTCTTGATGAAGAAATTTCTTCAAAAAAGATTGGTGAATATGTAATGGAAGGGCTTCGTGAACTTGATGAAGTTGCCTATGTTCGTTTTGCTTCGGTTTATAAAAAGTTTCAAGACATTTCAACATTTTTTGACTTTATCAATGACTATGAAGAATTTTTGATTCACAAGAAAAAAGAAAACAAATAAAATGTGCCAAACTCGAAAAGGGTTTGGTTCTTTTTTTTCGCAAAAAATAATATGATTTGATATGGAAATTATTAAATTATCAGATGCCATTGTTGGCAAAGAATGCTTAATTTACAAGGTGAATGAAGAAAACGAGGCAAAGCACAAACGTCTTTGCGAACTTGGCTTTTGTTCTGGTCTTAAAGTTTTTGTTGAAAAAAAGACCAAAAACCTTATGATGGTGGGGGCTCTTGGCTGTTGTTTTTCAATTGATAAAACTCTTGCAAGCAAAATTTTGGTTTATCAGGAGAAAAGCAAATGAAAGTTATTTTGGCAGGAAACCCAAACACTGGAAAAACAACGCTTTTCAATACTTTGACAAACTCTTTTGAGCATGCAAGCAACTGGCATGGCGTTACGGTTGATGTGAAGCAAAAGCAATATGAATATGAGGGCAAAAAGTACGAGGTTTGCGATTTGCCGGGGCTTTATTCGCTTGATGCCTATTCAAAGGAAGAGAAGATTGCATCAGACTTCATTGAACAAAACCGTGATGCTGTTGTTGTGTGCATTCTTGATGCAAACAATTTGAAGCGAAATTTGTTTTTGGCGCTAGAACTGAAAGAGAAAACACCAAACCTTATTTTTGCCGTGAACATGGCAAAAGAGGTGAAGAGTTTTGATGCAAAAAAACTTGAACAAGAACTTGGCGTTAAAACTCTTGCAATTGATGCGAGAAAGAAAAAATCGGCGAAAACACTGAAAGAGACAATTGCAGATTTTGCAATTGAGCAAATTGTTCCAAACAAGACTCTTGAACAGTTTGATATGAGCGATTTTGAAAAGAAAAGCAAACAAAAATTTCAAGAGATTGCTGACCTTTTAAACCGCATTGGCTATCAGCAAAATGGGCTTTATGGCAAAAGCAAACTTGACAAAATTGTTCTTTCAAAATTTGGCTCTTTTGTAATTTTTGCACTTGTCATGGGGCTTGTGTTTTTCATTACATTTGGAACAATAGGAAACACGTTTTCAGAAAAAGTGAATGACATTTTTGGTGTGCTAAGTGTTAAACTTTATGACTTTTTTCAAGGATTTATCAAAAATGAACTGCTTCTTCGGTTTATAAACGAAGGTGTGATTGCAGGGGCGTTGTCTGTTACAAGTTTTTTGCCTCAAATCATTTTGCTTTTTGCTTGTTTAAACTTTCTTGAAGATTTTGGATATTTGTCGCGCGTGGCTTTCATGTTTGACCCATTTTTCAAGCGCCTTGGACTTACTGGGCGTTCGGCGTTCAGTTTGATTATGGGATTTGGTTGCACAACAACAGCAATCATGACAAGCCGAAATCTTGACAACAAAAACTTGCAAAAGCGAACATCAATTTTGCTTCCTTTCATGAGTTGCAGTGCGAAACTTCCAATTTTTGCAGTGATTGCAAGCACGTTTTTTGCAAAATATAAAGCACTTGTTGTTTTTTCTTTATATTTGTTTGCAATTTTGCTTATGGTTGTTGTTGCTTTGATTTTTTCAAAAAAAGACAAAGAGCAAGAAGAGCAAACCTTTCTTCTTGAAATGCCAAAATATCGTGCTCCAAGTCTTTCAAAAGTTTTGAAAAATGCGCTTACGGCAGGAAAGAACTTTATTGTTCGTGTTGGCGGAGCAATTGTGCTTTCTAGTGTTGTGATTTTCATGCTTTATAATTTCAGTTTCAAATTTCAATATGTTGGGCAAAATTCAGAAAACAGCGTTTTATATGTTCTTGCAAAACTTCTTTCGTGGATTTTTAAACCTCTTGGGTTTGGAAGTGTTGGTGCAACAATTGCAATTTTCTCTGGATTTGTTGCAAAAGAAATGGTTGGTTCAAGCCCTGCAATTGTAAACAA
>USTJ01000141.1 GCA_900557585.1 uncultured Eubacteriales bacterium | reverse complement strand
CAGAAGGGCCTTTGCTTGTTGCAGAAGATGCAGTTGAAACTTCATAGTCATCTTCACTTGCCAAAATGTCTGACTTTCTTCCGTCTTTGAACTTTTTGCGAATCTCTCCCATTTCCTCTTTTACAATTTCAAATTGAAGACGTTTGCTTGAAAGGATTTTAGTGAGTTCAGCAATGCGTTTTTCAAGTTCCAAAAGTTCTTGTTCAAGTTTGAACACTTCAAGCGATGTGAGACGTGCAAGACGCATGTCCAAAATTGCTTGGGCTTGTTTGTCTGAAAGTGAAAATCTTTCGCGAAGACGTGTTTTTGCAACTGTAACATTTTCACTTGTCTTGATAATTCTTACAACTTCATCAATGTTTCTAACCGCAATGATAAGTCCTTGCAAAATGTGTTGACGCTCTTTTGCTGCGTCAAGGTCAAATTTAGTACGTTTATAGATAACTTCTCTTTGGAAGTTCACATAATATGCTAAAATGTCGATAAGACCCATTTGTTGAGGTCTTCCGTCGGCAATTGCAACCATGTTAATTCCATATGAAACCTGCATGTCTGTATATTTGAACAAGCAGTTTAAAACCTTTTTATAGTCGGTGTCTTTTTTAAGTTTGATAACAATTCTGTCACCAGTTTTATCAGACTCGTCAACAATGTCATTGATTCCAGATAAAATGTCTTTCTTGCTTTCTTTAAGTTCCAAAATCTTTTGTTCAAGTTTTGCTTTGTTCACTTGATATGGAATCTCGGTTATAACAATATTTTTCTTGTCGCCAGAGTCATTTTCAATGTGCACTTTTGAGCGAATTAAAATTTTGCCTTTACCAGTTGCATAGGCTTGTTTAAGTTCGTCTCCACCAATGATATATCCACCGGTTGGAAAATCTGGTGCTTTGATGATTTTCATCATTTCATCAAGAGTAATGTCTGGGTTGTCAATATATGCAATTGCGCCCGAAATTGTTTCTGCAAGGTTGTGTGGAGGAATGTTTGTTGCAAGACCAACCGCAATTCCCGATGCACCATTCACAAGCAAGTTTGGAAATCTTGAAGGAAGCAAAACTGGCTCTTGAAGAGTGTCATCATAGTTCCATTGCCAAGGCACAGTGTTTTTTTCAAGGTCACGAAGCATTTCAAGAGCAAGTGGAGCCATTCTAATTTCAGTATAACGCATCGCAGCCGCGCTGTCACCATCAATCGAACCAAAGTTTCCGTGACCATCAAGAAGAGGTGCACGAAGGTTAAAGTCTTGTGCCAAACGAACCATTGCGTCATAAACCGAAGTGTCACCATGAGGGTGATATTTACCAAGACAGTCACCAACAACTTTTGCAGATTTTTTGTGTGGTTTGTCTGGGGTTAAATTTTGCTCATACATTGTGTATAAAATTCTGCGTTGAACAGGTTTAAGACCATCTTCAACACGAGGAAGCGCACGGTCAAGAATAACATGCTCTGAATATGGAAGCATGCTTTCATGCATGACAACATCAAGTGTTTTATCAACAACATTTTTACCAATTCCGGCAGAGATAAGAAGTTGTTGTTTAAGTTTTTTCTTGTTTTCTTTCTTTTCTTCGTCGGTTGAGCCCTCAACAAGGTCATCAGCAACGCCGTTGTCAATAATGTCTTCAATGTCAACCTGCTCGCCAGTTGAAGGAATGGTTACTTTTTGTTCTTCGTCAAGGTTTTTGTTTTCTAAATCTTTGTTCTCATTATCACTCATTTTGTTCTCATTATCACTCATTTCGTTTTTCCTTATTCGATGTTATTTTTGTTAAAGTCGGCATTTTCAATGATATATTGCTTTCTTGCGTCAATGTTATCACCCATCAAAATAGTAATCATTTTTTCAGCCTCGGCAGCATCGTCAATTGTAACTCTAACAAGTGAACGGTTCGCAGGATCCATTGTTGTTTCCCAAAGTTGTTCTGGATCCATTTCACCAAGACCTTTATAACGTTGAATGTCATATGGCTTTCCGCCAAGTCTTTCAATTACTTCTGGAAGTTCGGCATCTGAATAGACATATTCTTGTTTGCCACGCTTTTTGACAAGATAAAGTGGAGGCATTCCAATGAACAAGTGTCCTTGGTTGATAAGTTCACGCATATAGCGATAGAAAAATGTAATCAAAATTGCACGAATGTGTGCACCGTCTTGGTCGGCATCGGCAAGGATGATAACTTTGTGATAGCGAAGCCCGTCAAGGTTCACATCTCCAATTCCAACGCCAAGAGCAGAAATAATGGTTTTAATTTCTTCGTTTGCCAAAACTTGCTCAATTCTTTTCTTTTCAGAGTTAAGTGGCTTTCCACGCAGAGGCAAAATTGCCTGAAAATGACGGTCTCTGCCCTGCTTTGCAGAACCACCCGCAGAATCACCCTCTACGATAAAGAGTTCGTTGTTCACATAGTTTCTTCCCGAGCATGCTGCAAGTTTTCCAACAAGGTTATAGTTTTCAGCAGAGTTTTTCTGTCTTGCTGATTCTTTTGCTTTTCTTGATGCCTCTCTAACTTTTGCGGCACCAATTGCTTTTTCAATGATGCATGTGAAAATTTTTCCAGTTCCACGAGCATTGAAATATTTTGTAAGTTCGTTCACCGTTACGGTTTCAACTGCGGGTTTTGCTTCTGGGTTTCCAAGTTTTGCTTTGGTTTGACCTTCAAATTGAATGTTCTTCATTTT
>USTJ01000140.1 GCA_900557585.1 uncultured Eubacteriales bacterium | reverse complement strand
TCGAAGAGCAATCGAGGTTGACCGCCTTGGAAGTTGCATTTTCTTCGGCCCACCAGGAACAGGAAAAACTACACTTGCAAGCATTGTTGCAAACACAACCGGTTCAGAGTTTAGAATTTTGAACGCCGTTACAAGCGGTGTTGCCGATGCAAAAAAGGTTATAGAAGAAGCAAAAACAAATCTTGAACTTTATGGAAAGAAAACCTATCTTATGCTTGACGAATGTCATCGTTGGAGCAAAGCGCAATCAGATGCAGTTCTTGAAGCGATTGAAAAAGGATATATCATTTTTATTGGTTCAACAACCGAAAATCCATATGTGTCAATGACACGCGCAATTGTTTCAAGGTGCAGAATTTTTGAATTTAAACCACTGACAAAAAATGATATTTCAAAAGTTATCGAACGAGCACTTTCAGACAAAGAAAGAGGTTTTGGAGACCTCGACATCCAACTTGAAAAAGAAGCACTTGAACACTTCATTTTAACAAGTGGAGGAGATGCAAGAGTTGCTCTTGGAAATCTTGAACTTGCAGTTCTTTCAACCAAGCCAACAAAAGGAAAAATTATAATTACTCTTGCAATTGCGAAAGAATGTACAACCGGAAGAAATCTTTCTCTTGACACAGACATTTTCTATGACATGCTTTCAGCCTTTTGCAAATCACTTCGCGGAAGCGATGCCGACGCTGCACTTTATTGGAGCAGAAGAATGATTAAAGCAGGCATTGATCCACTTATCATTGCAAGGCGACTTATTGCACATTCATCAGAAGATGTTGGACTTGCAAATTCACAGGCTCTTGTTGTAAGCGTTCCTGCAATGCAAGCCGTGAAAGAAATGGGAATACCAGAAGGACTGATTCCACTTTCACACGCAATTATATATGTATGCATGAGTCCAAAATCAAACAGTGTTATAACTGCAATGGCAAAAGCGGACGAAGATGTTGAAAAAACATTCAACGGCGCAGTTCCTGACCACCTTAAAAATTATAACTACGCAAACGAAAAAAGAGAGAAATATAAATATCCTCATGAATATGGTGGCTATGTTGAACAACAATATTTACCAACTGAAATCAAAGACCATGTATACTATGTTCCAAGCCAAAACGGTTCAGAAAAATCAATTGTTCTTCCAGAAAGTAAAAAACGCCATATAAAATAAAAAACGCAAAATCGCACAATAAAAAGTAAAAAAACACACGCAAAACATCAAATTTTCAAAAGGAGATGCGAAAAATGATAAACGAAAAAGAACTCAAACAAGAAAAAGACTATCTTAAAGCAGTGCTTTATATTCTTGACAAAGAGATCCAAAAAGCAAACACAAAAATTGACGATTATTCAAAAGACATTAAACGCGACCTGAAATATACATGGGATCCAGACAACCAAGCAGACATTGAATATTGGGCAATGAACATGATGAATGTTGAAGTTCAAAGCATTGTTGCAATCAACTCTACATCAAAAGTTCGATCATATTTAAGAATGATTAAAAGTGCCTATTTCGCAAGAATTGATTTTGAATCTGATGGTGAAACTCTTCCAATTTATATTGGCATTGCAACACTTGATGACGGAACTGATTTTTATGTTTATGACTGGCGAAGCCCAATTGCAAGCATGTTCTATGACTATGAAATGGGAGAAGCATCATACACAACCCCAGACGGAAATGTTATTAAAGGAAAAATCACTTTGAAGCGTCAATATAAAATTGAAGGCGAAAACATTGTTCAAATTTTCGACACCGACATGCAAGTTATTGACGACGTGCTTAAACAAATGCTTTCAAGCAAAGCATCTGACAAAATGAAAAATATTGTAAATACAATTCAAAAAGAACAAAACCGAGTTATCAGAAAAAATGATGTTGACATTTTGGCAGTGCAGGGTCCAGCAGGAAGTGGAAAGACTTCTGTTGCAATGCACAAAATTGCATATCTTCTTTATGCCGAAAGAGCAAAAATCAACAACAGCAATATTTTGATTATTTCACCAAACGACATTTTCTCGAACTATATTTCAAACGTTCTTCCAGAAATTGGGGAAGACAACGTTTATCAAACAACATATATGGATTTCATCAAAAGCCACATTGACTTTAAAATTAAAGGCACAATGAACGACCTTTATGAAACATATTATAGCGAGAACTATTCACAAAAACCACACTCACTTGGCTTTAACAGCATAATGTTGAAGTTTGGTGCAACCTATATCAATTTGATTGAAAACTTTATCAATTTAAAACGCAACGAAATTCTTGGCATTGACGACATCACGTCAGACGGAAAGGTTGTGATTGAAAAAGAATATCTTGAAAAACTTGCAAACGAACTTGAAACATCTGGCATCAGTCTTTATGCACAAGGCAAAAAACTTGTTGAGAAAATTGGGCTTCACGTTTCAATTAAACTTGGGGCAAAGAACAATGGGGCAATTCAGAAAATCAAAAAAGCCCTTACTGCAAACCTTGACAAAATTAAAGTTAAAACAATTTTTGTTGACCTTTATTCAGATGAAAATCGTTTTATAAATATGATAGAGGACATCTATAACACAACCGGTACTTCTCAAACAAATCGTCTCTCAATTAAAGAACTTCACGACATTTTTGTTTACACACAAAGTTTACTTATGAAAAACACAATTCCTTTTGAAGATGTTTCGGGATATCTG
>USTJ01000139.1 GCA_900557585.1 uncultured Eubacteriales bacterium | reverse complement strand
AAGTGGTGTTCATCGCGTTCAACGTGTTCCAGAAACCGAAAGCCAAGGCCGTGTTCACACTTCAACTGCAACTGTTGCCGTTTTGCCAGAAGCAACCAACGTTGAAATTGACATCAATGAAAAAGACCTTCAAATTGACACCTATTGTTCGGGTGGCGCTGGCGGACAACACGTTAAAAAAAACGAATCTGCAATCAGAATTACACACATTCCAACAGGAATTGTTGTTGCTTGCCAAGACGAGCGTTCACAAATCAAAAACCGTGAAAAAGCAATGAACTGGCTCAAAGCAAAACTTTACGATTTCTATCAATCCCAAGCAGACAAAGAATATGCCGAAACTCGTCGTTCACAAGTTGGAACAGGTGACAGATCAGAAAAAATCAGAACCTATAACTTTCCACAAAACCGTGTGACAGACCACAGAATCAACCTTACTCTTTATTCGCTTGATTCGTTCATGGACGGCTATATCGATGAAATGATAGAAGCCCTTCAAATTGCGCGTCAACAACAACTTTTGTCAGAAACAGAAGAATAGTAAAAAGCACTTCGATTGAAGTGCTTTTCTTTTTGTTTTTTTAATATACATCAACAGAATCGTTAAAATAGTCTTTGTCGAAAAATTCTTTCAGTGTTATGTTTGCGCCCGAGCATATCTTTTTGATTGTGATGATTTGTGGATGCTTGATTTTTCCAGACATAATGTCAAAAACTGTTGATGGTGTAAGGTTAGAATTTAAAGACAATGCGGTGAGGGTTGTGTTGTTTTCTTTCACAAGTTCGTCTATTCTTTTTCTTATTGCTTGGTCAAGTTTCATATCAATCTCCATTACGTTTATACGTAAATCTTAAACAATGTTTATAAATTCGTCTTACGTATTTACGTAATATGATTGACTTGTTGTCTGTTTTAATATACATTATCGTTACGGAGAAACGTAATGGAATGTAAAGAGTGTTGCATAATTGGATATAATGTTGAAGAAAGCAAAGAAAAGTATAAAGAGATAAAAAAGGCTTTGATTGAATTGATAAAAAATAATGTTGATTGTTTTTTGTTTTATGAATTTGGAAAATTTGCTCATGTTTGTTTTGAAATTTTAGACGAATTGCGTGATGAATATAAAAATGTCCGAATAGTGTATTGTTATCAAGAAAATATATTGAATCAAAATTTGCAAAAATATAAACAGTTGTCACAAGGAATATATGATGATTTTTTTAATATAAATATCGGAGAAAATGACTCATTGCTTTCAACTTTAAAAATGATATATAAGGCAGATTGTATTATTTTTTCAAAATTAGATATGGAGAACAATAGAAGTAAATTGTTTCATGATTATTGTTGTTTGCTTGAAAAGAAAATATTATATTTATAAATATTTCCCAAATTTCATAGAATATCGTTTCATTTTTTGTTGTTTATGATATAATAAGGTTATGATAAGTGAAAAGATAAAAGAAAAAGTGAAACTTTTGCCAGCGTCGCCTGGTGTTTATATCATGCACGATAAAACCGGAAAAGTTATCTATGTTGGAAAGGCAAAGAAACTTAAAAACAGGGTTAAAACCTATTTCGATTCAAGTGCGAAAACACAAAAGACCTATGCGCTTGTTTCAAATGTTGAAGACTTTGAATATATTTTAACAAACAGCGAACAAGATGCGTTTTCACTTGAAAGCAACCTTATTCATAAATATAAACCACGCTATAACATTTTGCTTAAAGATGACAAATCTTTTCCGTTTATCAAAATAAACATGAAAGAGAAATATCCGCGTGTCATGGTGGCGCGCCGTCCAAAGCGTGATGGTTCGCTTTTGTTTGGGCCATATGTAACCGGCATTCGCATAAGTGAGATGATGGGGCTTATCAAATGGGCATATCCAATCCGCTGGTGCAACACCAATTTTGATGGCAAAAAGCCACTTGCTCGCCCATGTTTGCATGGGGAAATTGGAAACTGCCTTGCTCCATGTGCTTATCCTGAAAGGGAAGAAGAATATATGAAAAACATTCAAAAGATAATCAACTTTTTGAATGGGGATAATAAAGATATCAAAATCAGGCTTGAAAACAAAATGAAAGACCTTGCAAGCCAAATGCGGTTTGAAGAGGCGCTCGAAGTGAAAAATCTTCTTTCTTCTCTTGAAATTCTTGATGCTCAAATCATTACAACGCTTTCAAGTTCGTCGAATATTGATGTGTTCACGCTGTCGTCATCTGATGAACTTTCGGCAGTAAATGTAATGAAAATTCGTGGTGGAAAAAACATTGGTCAGTTCAACTATCCAGATGAAGAAGTTGTTGGTGAGAAGTCAGAAATTTTGCAAAGTTTCATTTCGTCATATTATGTCGAGGCACAAGATTTGCCACGCGAAATTTTGCTTGATGAAAGCATGAAAGACAGCGGAACCTTGATTGAAAACTTCTTGTTTGAAAAATTTGGCAAAAAAGTCACTGTGCTTTTCCCGGAAAAAGGAACAAAAAGAAAACTTGTTGAAAACAGCATGCGCAATGCAGAAAATTTTGTTTTTGCCTCGCGTGACAAGTTCGAACGCCACAAGAAACTTACAACCGACGCTCTCAAAGAACTTTCAGATATTTTGAATGTTGAAAATATCAACCGCATCGAGGGATATGACATTTCAAACATCAGCGGAACAAACAATGTTGCAAGCATGGTGGGTTTT
>USTJ01000138.1 GCA_900557585.1 uncultured Eubacteriales bacterium | reverse complement strand
GGTCGGACTGCTCCTTGAGCTGTTCTTCCTGCTCCTGCAGCTTTTCAACCTCCGGATTGATGACAATGTCTTTTTCTGTTACAACCGGGCTCACCTCTACACTTGCAAAAGAAGTGTGACGGCGTTTTGATGCGTCGAAAGGTGAAATTCGAACAAGGCGATGAACTCCGCGTTCGTTTTTCATGTTTCCATAGGCATTGACGCCCGAAAAAATATAGCCCGCACTTTTAAAACCAGCACCATCGCCACGGTTTTTGTATATCTCACGAACAGAATATCCCTGTTGTTTTGCAAAACCAAGATACATTCTTTCAAGCATTGATGCCCAATCTTGTGCTTCTTCTCCACCCGCGCCCGCATGGATTTCTACAATAGCATCGTTGGGGTCGGTTTCGCCCGAATATAAACTTTCAAGATAAAGTTTATCAACACTTTTTTCGGCATCTTTAAGTGAACGAACAAAACTTTCTTGGTCTTCTTCGGGAACCAAACCTTGATAAAGGTCATAAAGTTCTGCAATTGTTTCAACCTCTTCTTTGGTTTCAAGAGCAAAGCCTAAAACACGATTCAGTTCTGCAAGACGTTTTGAAAGTTTTGTTGAATTTTCAAAGTCATTATATATTTCTGGTTTTTGAAGGTCTTGTTCAATCTCTAACTTTTGACTTTTCAGTTTGTCAAGGTCAAAGACAATGGCAGGAATGTTGCAACTTTTCCTGCATAGACGCAATTGTTTCTTTAATGTCCATTTTCTTTCTCCGCAAAAATAATATCACACTTTTTGAAATTTTAAAACCTTTTTAAACAAAAATAAAACAATCAACAACTTTGGCATGTCTGTTTTTGTCAATTTCATAAAATTTCACCTTGAACCAGTAAATTATGAAATGCTTTTTGCCCTAGATTTTTACAATTATTTTTGCATCTGTTTAAAATTTGAATCAACCATTCACAATCATAAATTCTCGTTGATTTCAGATTTTGTATATCAAGCGTATTTAAAAACAATCAAACACATTTTATTGGTCATCTTTCTTTTTCAAGCCACAAAAAAACAAACCCGCAGTCGCCCACGGATTTGTTTTTTTTGTTAAAATTATCAACGATCCAATTCAGAATCGTCTTCTTTCACTTTAACATGTTTGTTATAGAAGTTTGTTACAAGAGTGTATGCATAGTTTGGATCATCGCTCTTTAAAATGTTTTTAACATATTCATCAAGTTGAGGAAGCAATGCTTTTCCTTTTTCTGTGAGAGCAAATGCTCTGAACAATGCAGTCATGCTTGGATCATCCATTCTTTCAAGAACAAAATCAAGTCCACGTTCCTCTTCTGGTGCACGCTTCTCAACTTGTTCTTCTGCTTTTGGAGTTTGAGTTTGCTTTTCAGCAGACATTTCATTGAAAAGTTCTTCTGCTCTTTCACGAGAAACACCTTGTCCAATTGCAAAAGCTACAAAGGTTTCAGCATCAAGTTTTCTGCCTTGTTGAGCCTCGATGTTTGCATAAAGTTGATAAATTCCAATTTCTCTTTGAGAAAATTTGATTGTTTCTGGTTCAGATTTTTGTTCTTCTGCATTTTCCTTTCTTTCAGGTTCTTGCTCTGTTTTTTCAACTTCTGGCTCTTCTTTTTCAGGTTGTTTTTCTTGTTTCTCTGCGTTTTCTGCTTCATAAACAAGATTGTCTTCATAACCCTTATAGAAGCCCCAAAGTCTTTGAGCAAGTTCGGCAGGTTGACTTTGACTTTCTGTCATATATTTAATGAAGTTGTCAAGACCTTCTTCTTGCCAGTTTAAACCATTTTCTGCAAGATATGCATGGTACCTGTCAAACAACACAACCATTTGTTCTGGTTCTTTGTTGTTGAGTTCAATCTTTTCTTCTGGTTTCTTTTCAACCTTTTGCTCAGCAGGCTTTTGTTCTGCTTTCTTTTCCTCTGTTTTTGGTTCGGTTTTTACAGGTTCTTCTCTTACTTGTGTTTCTTTTTGTTCGTCATTTTCAACAGAAACTTTTCTTGCACGAACATGAACACCAGTTCTTACAAATTGTTTGATACCATTTGGCATTGACTCTGTAAGTTTTGCGACCTCTTCGACTGAAAGACCATCAAGGGTTGAAATCAAGTTAGACTTATTTTCATATTCAAGATTGTTCCAAAGCGCAACAACATCTTCTGGTGATTTTGCAGACAACTCTTTCCAACTTGAAATTGAAAGTTTTTGAAGAGTTTCTTTGCTTGCTTTTCTAAATTGAGTTTTTGCATAGTTAAGCGCTGCTTTTTCAGGGTCGGTATAGCCAGTAAGTTTTGCATAGTTATCAGTAAGATTTTTTACACCAACAGTTTCAGCAATGGTTTTTGCAAGCCATGGACGGTTTGGTTTTTTGCCTTCTCCAGGGAAAACATTCACCGCATTTGGTTCAATTTTCTTTGATTTTGCATATGCCTTTTTAGCGTCTTCAAGACTTCTGTATCCAGTTTTTGCATAGATTGCTTCAATTTGTTCTTGTGTTGCAACATTTCCAATTGCTTCGAAACAGTTGATTGCAAGCCATGGGCTGTTGTGTTTTGATTTTGGTTGTTCTGCTTTTTGTTCTGCTGGTTTTGCAGCAGGAGTAACCTTTTCAGCAGTTGTCTTTGTGCTGTCTTTCTTTTCTTCTGTTTCGGCTTTATATTATCGTGCAGGAGCACGAAAACAGACTGCGGGAAAGAGGATGCGCGGGGG
>USTJ01000137.1 GCA_900557585.1 uncultured Eubacteriales bacterium | reverse complement strand
CCGATTATGGTTGTTCCTTTAAAATCAAATTCCATTATAGTTCTCCTTTATTTTCTTTATTTCTTCTATTGCACGAAGTGAATAGGCTTCTTTTCGTTTTTGTTTGTCTTTCACCTTTTCTTGCAGTGGCTCCAAAATTCCAAAGTTCGCATTCATTGGTTGAAAGTTCTCGTTTGGCGCAACTAAATATTGACAAATCGCACCAATAATACACTTATTATTAAACTCTATTTTTGGCATTTCGTCAAGTCTTCTTGCCAAAGAAATTGAAGCAACCAAACCGCTCATTATGCTTTCAACATAACCCTCTACCCCAGAAATTTGTCCGGCAAAATAGATGTTTGGATATTTCTTCATTGAAAAGTCACTGTTTAAGTGTTTTGGAGCATTCACAAAAGTGTTTCGGTGCATGACTCCATATTTCACAAAATCCGCATTTGCAAGCGCAGGTATCATTGAGAAAACTCTTTTTTGTTCGCCAAAAGTAAGGTTTGTTTGAAAGCCAACCAAATTATAAAGTTCACCAGCAGAATTTTCTTTTCGAAGTTGCACAACTGCATATGGGCGCTTGCCATCATTGTCTAAAAGTCCAACAGGGCGAAGCGGACCGAAACGCAAGGTGTCTTCACCACGAGAAGCCATGATTTCAACTGGCATGCAACCTTCAAAAACCTCACTTTTCTCAAAGTCGTGAAGTTTTGCACGCTCGGCTGAAACAAGTTCGTGAACAAAAGCATAATATTCTTCTTTGTTCATTGGACAGTTGATATAGTCGCTGTCACCTTTTTGATATCTTGACGTTGTAAATGTTTTTTCTTTCAATATAGAAGAAGCATCTACAATTGGTGCAGATGCGTCATAAAAATAGAGGCTTTCTTCTCCAAGAAGCGCCTTTATTTGCAAAGCCAAAGCATCACTTGTAAGGGGTCCAGTCGCAATGATTGTTGGAACCGAGGTGTCAATTTCTTTGACTTCTTCACGAATAATTTTAATGTTTGGAAAACTCTCCAAAGTTTTTGTAACCGCGTTTGAAAACTTTTCTCGGTCAATTGCAAGTGCACTTCCCGCAGGAACGGCATTTTCTTTTGCAATGCGCAAAAGCAAGCAATCAAGAAGTTCAAGTTCGGCTTTCAAGCATCCACTTGCAGTTGAAAGAAGTTCGCTTTTAAACGAATTTGAACAAACAATTTCTGCAAGTGATGGGTTTGAGTGCGCAGGAGAAAAGCGGACAGGCTTCATTTCATAAAGTTCAACATTAAAGCCTCGCTTTGCAAGTTGATAACTTGCTTCACTGCCCGCAAGTCCAGCGCCATAGATTTTTATTGTAGGTTTAGTTTTGTTCATCATTTTCCTTGTTTTCAATTTGTTCGGATCTAAAATATTTGCATTTTGGGCTTGGACAAGAAATAACTCTTTTGGTTTTATAGTTCTTCACAATCATTTCTGTTCCGCACTCTGGGCATTTTTCGTTTGCAGGAATATCCCAAGATTTGAAATCGCATTCTGGATAGCCTTCACAGCCATAGAACGATTTTCCGTTTTTTGTTTTAAGTTCACGAACATTTTTGCCACATTTCGGGCATTTTGCAACAACAGGGTTGTCACCTTCAAGTTTTTTGGTGTTTTTGCATGTTGGATAGTTTGGACAAGCAAGGAATTTTCCAAATTTTCCAGTTTTAATCACCATTTTGCTTCCGCACTTTTCACAAACAATGTCGGTTGGTTCATCTGGAACTTTTTCTTTCTTTCCATCATAGAACGCAGTTTTAAGTTCTTTGTCAAAGTTGCCATAAAAGTCACTGATAATATCTTGCCAGCGTTTTCCGCCAAGTTCAATGTCATCAAGTTTATCTTCCATGTTCGCTGTGAACTCAACATCCATAATGTCTTTGAAATATTTGCTCAAAAAGTCAACAACTGTTCTTCCAAGTTCGGTTGAAATAAGTTTCTTTCCGTCTTTTTCAAGATAGTGTCTAGTTTGAAGAAGAGTGATTGTTTGCGAATAGGTTGCAGGACGACCGATTCCACTTTCTTTCATTTCATCTTGAAGTGAAGACTCGGTGTATCTTGCTGGCGGTTTTGTATATTTTTGTTCTGGTTTAAGTTCGGTTTGTTTGAACTCGTCTGCCTTTTCAATGCTTGGAAGACGGCTTTCAATGTCATCTTCTTCGCCCTCTTCGGTTGCTTGGTTATTATAAATAGCAGTGTAGCCCTCGAAAACAAGCGCTCTTCCTGTTGTTTTGAACTTGTGTCCGTTCGCATCAATATCAACTGAAAGAGTGTTATAGGTTGCGTCTGCCATTTGCGAAGCAAGGAAGCGGTCGTAAATGAGTTTATACAAACGATAATAATCTTTTTGAACTTTGTTTCTAATGCTTTCAGGAGTAACTGCCAAAGAAATTGGACGAATTGCTTCGTGGGCATCTTGTGTGTTTTTCTTGTTTTTATATATTCTTGCAGATGATGGCAAATATTTTTCACCATATTTTTCGGTTATATATTTTTTTGCCATTGCCTGTGCTTCTGGTGCAACACGAACAGAGTCGGTACGGATATATGTTACAAGAGGCATTTTCCCCTCGCCTTCAACATCAACACCTTCATAAAGGCTTTGTGCAAGAGAAGTGATTTTTTTAAGAGGAAATCCAAGTTTATTTCCGGCATCTTTGTTCATGCTTGCAGTGTCAAATGGTGCACTTGGCGATGAATTTGCAACCGACTTTTTAACGTTTGTTGCAACAAATGTTGCATCTTTAATGTCA
>USTJ01000136.1 GCA_900557585.1 uncultured Eubacteriales bacterium | reverse complement strand
TAACACCTCACCATATGTCCTGCTCTCGAAATACTTCATAGGCATACGGTTAATCTTCTCGCTGATTTCTTTTCTTAATCTGTAGCAGACCTTCTGTGTAATGCCTGTCATTATCCAGCCCTGTACAAAGTTAAATACTGCACTTGCGGCATACAGACAAAGCACGAATATAAGAATTGTTCCAATCTTTCCAAATAAAGTTTTTTGATTGTTTTTAAGCACAAAAAAATATTCATTTTCATTAAAAAAATCGTCATGAAAAATAAATTCTCTTTTCTTTGACAGGTCAAGACAAAAGCATTTTACTTTTAAATATACAAAAAGCCATCCCTGCTTTTCTTTGAAAAGTGAAACACAAAGTTTAACTTTTTCGGCTTCTTTTTTCATTTCAACAAAAGCAACCGGAAGCCCCGAAAAAGCCAAGTTTTCATATAAAGAAACAATTTTTCTTTCATATTCCATGAAAATATTATATAAAAAAACAACAATCAATATAAAACTGATTGTTGTCATATTTTGTATTTTTATTTGGTTTTTTATTTGTTTTTATACAATTTTATTTGAAAAGCAAACAATAAATTTCATAAAGACTTGAAACCGAAAGATTGTCGGCACGGTCTTTTGAAGAAAAATTGCTGTTTTCAAGTTTTTTGTCTATTTCTTCTTTTGAAAGATTATATGCACTTGAAATGTTGTTTGCCAAAGTTTTTCTTTTCATTTTGAAAACATTTTGCAAAAACAAAGAAAATTCTTTTTCATATGGATTTTTCTTCAAATCAAAACGAACAATTGCACTGTCAACATTTGGCATTGGTGTGAACATTTTTCGGTTTACCTGTCTTGTGATTTTTGCCTTTGCATAGGCAGAAACATATGCAGAAAAATAGCCATATGCCGAAGATTTCTCATCTGCAACCAAGCGCTCGGCAACTTCTTTTTGAACCATTACAACAACGGTTTCGGGCGCGTGCTCCATTTCAAAAAGTTTTGACAAAATTGGAGTTGTAATATAATATGGCAAATTCGCAACAACCTTAAACTTTTCACCAACAAGAGCAAAAATTTCTTTTTCGGAAAAACTTAAAAAGTCACCAAAAACAAACTGAACATTATCCTTTCCCGCAAATTTTTCATTCAATAGTGGAATAAGTTCTTTGTCAATTTCAAAAGAAACAACCTTTTTTGCATGGCAAGAAAGTGGTTCGGTTAAAGCGCCAGCACCAGTACCAATTTCCAAAACCACATCATCACTTGTGATTCCCGCATCGTTTACAATGCTTTCAAGCAAATTTTTGTCGGTTAAAAAGTTTTGTCCAAATTTCTTTTTAAAGTTGTGATTTATTTCCATCTTATTCTCTCTTCATCTTTTTATAAACATCATAGGTGTTTTCAATTGTCTGTTTGCAAAATGCATCAAAGTCCATTTCAAGTTCATCTGCAATTTTTTGTGCGGTATATTTCACCCTTGCAGGCTCGTTATATCTTCCTCTCATTGGTTCGGGTGACAAAAATGGCGCGTCTGTTTCAACGCAAATGCGATTTACTGGAATGTTTTTAATGAAACTTCTGTCATAATTTTTAAAAGTTGCATTGCCAGCAAACGAAATGTTAAAACCAAGGTTAAGATATTTTTGAGCATATTCCCCATCTTCGCAAAAACAATGCATCATTGAAGGTTTCACAATGTCTTTTTCGTGTTCTTTCAAAATTTGATAGGTGTCTTCTGCTGAATCGCGCGAATGAATGCAAACAGGAAGATTGTGCTTCTTTGCAATTTCGATTTGCTTTATGAAAAGTTCTTTTTGCTTGTCTTTATTGTCACTTCTTGTGTGATAATCAAGTCCAATTTCACCAATTGCAACAACCTTGTCACTGCTTGCCAAAGAATCTATAATTTCAAGGTCTTTTTCAGTTGAATTATTCGCCTCGTCTGGATGAATTCCAACAGAACAATAAATGTTTTCGTGTGTGCTTGCAAAAGCCTCTGCCTCTATTGAACTTTTAGCATCAACCCCAATTGTAACAATTTTTTCAAGCCCGTCTTCTTTCATGTTTGAAACGACTTTGTCTGTGTCGATAAAATCATATAAAATGTGGGCATGCGAATCTATAAGCATTTTCTTTCTCCTTTCATATTTCCGCCATAAAAACCATATCATATAGCATGAACAAAGTTTGGCTTTCTCTTCTTGTTTTGAGCATTGTTGCATTGCTGTTCGTTGACCCGGGCGGTGTTTTGCTTGGGCTCACAAACGCATCGAACAAAGCAGTTAAACTTTCGCTTGAACTTTGTGCAATTTATGCGGTTTGGATTGGTATTTTTTCAATCATGGAACAAACTGGAATTTCAAAATGGTTTTCAAAAATTCTTTCACCATTTGTAAACCTTATTTTTGGCAAGAAAAACATTTCTGAAAAAAGCCGAACCTATATTTCAATGAGCATGAGTGCAAACATGCTTGGCATGGGCGGGGCTGCCACCCCTCTTGGAATAAAGGCCATGGAAAGTTTGCAAGAGGACAACAAAAACAAAGATGAAGTGTCCTATCCAATGACCATGCTTATTATTATAAGTTCAACAGTTCTTCAATTTTTGCCAACTTCTATCATGGGACTGATGAGTTCGTCTGGAAGCAAAAATCCAACTTCAATCATTCTTCCCGCAATTTTAACCAGCATTTGTTCATCTGTTGTTGGAATTATTCTTGTGAAACTGTGGCACCTGATTTCCTCTAAAAGGAAGAAACGCAAATGAGCACATATATCATTCCAATCATTCTTATTCTACTCTTTATTTATTGTTTTGTA
>USTJ01000135.1 GCA_900557585.1 uncultured Eubacteriales bacterium | reverse complement strand
TCGGTTGGTCTTGCTGTTAAAACGCTTTTAAACATTGTTTTAATATCGCAAGAAAGCATCAATATTTTTGGCACAGAAATTGCAAATGCAGTGTGCTATTTGACTGCATTTTTAATCAATCTTTTTGTGATAGAAAAAAGCGGTTTTATTCAGATTTCTCCAAGAGTTTTCGCGTCTTTGTGTGCATCTTCTTTGGTGCTTTTTGCAAAACCGATTTTCAGTGTTATGATTGGGCTAAATTTGAATTATTATTTGGCGTTTTTTGTTTGTGTTATTGCTGTTGTTTTGGCATATTTTGCGCTTGTGTTTTTGCTTTATCGAAAAGAACTTAAAAAATTGTAAAAACACTTTAACATGTCAAAAAATTTTGCTATACTATTTTCATGAAAAAGTTAAAAATTGGAAACGTGACACTTGAAAACAATTTGGTTTTGGCTCCTATTGCTGGATATAGCGATGTGGGCTTTCGTTTCCTTGCAAAAAAATATGGTGCAGGTCTCACTTTCACCGAAATGATAAGTGCAAAAGCATTGTGTTTTGGCAATCAAAAAACTAAAGATTTGCTTGCAACTTTTGATGGTGAAAAGCCAGTTGGTGTTCAACTTTTCGGCTCAGATCCAGAAGATTTTGCAAAGGCAGTAAAACTTCCTGAACTTGAAAAGTTTGATATCATAGATATCAACATGGGGTGTCCAGCACCAAAAATTTATCAAAATGGTGACGGCAGTGCACTTTTAAAAGACATTGAAAAGGCAAAAGCAATTGTGAAAGCCTGCAAGAATAACACATCAAAACCAATAACCGTAAAGTTCAGAAGTGGCATTGATGAAAACAACATTGTTGCAGTTTCTTTTGCAAAAGCAATGGAAGAGGCTGGTGCCGACGCACTTACAATTCATGCAAGAACAAAAGAGCAAGGCTATGCAGGAAAAGCCGACCTTGCTGTTGCAAAAATGGTGAAGGACAGTGTGAAAATTCCTGTCATCGTGAGTGGTGACTGCGTTGATAAAATATCATATGAAAACATCATGAAACAAACGGGTGCCGACGGCGTTATGATTGCTCGCGGGGCGTTTGGAAAACCTGAAATTTTTGCAGAGATTTTGGGCAAAAATGTAAAGGTGAACAAACTTGAAGACATAAAAGAACATGTTAGCGTTTTTGAAAAATATTTTGGTGAAAAGTTTGTGCTTTTAAACATGCGAAGCCACATTGCACATTACATCAAAGGTCAAGGTGCTTCAACCGAACAAAAAGTTGCGCTCATGAAGGCGGAGTCGTTTGACGAGGTTTTTGAAATTTTAAATCAAATTTTTGTATTCAGTGGCAAAAAGTCTTAAAAAACTGCAATATTTTGTGCATTTTAGCGTGTTTGCCTTGTCATATGTTTGACAAGGCTTTTTCTTTTTTGATAAAATGATTTTAGCAAAATTTAAATATGTGTTTTTTTAATAAAAAAACAAGGAGATATATATGAACAAAAAAACTTTCAAGGACGTTGATGTTGCTGGCAAAAAAGTTTTTGTTAGAGTTGACTTCAATGTTCCAATGGACGAATCAAATAAAATTATCGATGACACAAGAATCAAAGCGGCTCTTCCAACCATCACATATTTGATGCATCATGGTGCAAAAATCATTTTGTGCTCACATCTTGGAAGACCAAACGGAATGTTCAATCCAAAGTTCTCACTTGCACCAGTTGCAAAGCGTTTGCAAGAACTTTTGAACCATCCTGTGAAACTTGCATCTGATGCAATTGGAGAAAGTGCAATTGCGCTTACTTCTGAAATGAAAGATGGCGACATTGTGATGCTTGAAAACATTCGTTTCTATAAAGAGGAAGAAGAGAACGATGATGAGTTTGCAAAAAAACTTGCTTCTCTTGCAGATGTCTATGTGAACGATGCTTTTGGTGCTGCACACCGTGCACATGCATCAACCGCAGGAATTGCTCGCCACTTGCCAGCAGTTGCAGGATTTTTGATGAGTAAAGAAATTGTTTCACTTTCAAAAGTAATGTATAGCGCAGAACCTCCTGTTGTTGTAATTTTTGGTGGTGCAAAAGTTTCAGACAAAATTGGCGTTATTGGAAAACTTATCACAAAAGCGAACGTGTTTTTGATTGGTGGAGCAATGGCAAACACCTTCATTGTTGCAAAGGGCGGAAATGTTGGACTTTCTCGCTATGAGGCTGACAAGGTTGACGTTGCAAAACGAATTTTGGAAGAGGCAGAAAAACTGAATGTTAAAGTTGTTTTGCCGGTTGACAGTGTTGTTGCAAACGAATTTGCACCAGACGCAAAAGCAAAAACTGTTGATGCGTTTGCAGTTCCAGAAGGTTTCCAAGGAATGGACATTGGAAGAAGAACAATTCGCCTTTTTGAGAAAGAAATCAAAAAAGCAAAAACCATCATTTGGAATGGGCCTCTTGGGGTTTATGAGTTTAAGCGTTTTCAAAAAGGAACAAAGAAAATTGCAAAAGCAGTTGCTCATGCTTCGGCTGTTTCGTTTGTTGGTGGGGGCGACAGTGCTGCCGCAATCACCGAACTTGGCTATGCGTCAAAGGTGACACATCTTTCAACTGGTGGCGGTGCAACCTTGAAATTTTTGGAAGGAGCAGTTCTTCCTGGGGTTGAAATGCTTGAAGATAAAGAAACAAACAACTAGGGTGAAAATATGAAATATATCGTTGCAAATTTCAAAATGTATAAAACTGTTCAAGAAGCAGAAGAATATGCCAAAGAGTTCAAAAAACTTGTAAAGAAATGTCCAAACAAGGTTGCAGTTTGCCCTTCGTTTGTGTGCATTTC
>USTJ01000134.1 GCA_900557585.1 uncultured Eubacteriales bacterium | reverse complement strand
CTTTTGTAATCACTTATCAATTACTTTAAATAAATTTTAAACTTAATAAAATTTTGTTTAAAGCAAATTTTAAAAATTCAGAAAATTTTCAATTATAAAAATAAAATTACATTAAATTTTAAAATTCAATTTTATCGAAAAAACACTCTACCCGAATACAATCCACTCCATTTCGATTTTGTGCAAAAGATACTCTTACACAAAATTCTATTTCAAAAATTTTATGCACTTCAATTTATAGACACAAATAATGTATTTATCAATAATCCATTTTCACATTTTTCATTTCTCACTTTATTTTTTAATTTTATATAAATACAAATTTTATTTCATAACAATTCAGTTTCAAAAATTTCATATCTCATCATTTTGTGAACAAGCCAAAATATTTTTATTATACCGTCCAATCCAATTCCACAGATAAACTATAATCTGTTATTTTTATATTTACATTTACCAACATATATCATTACATTTACCAACATATATCATTACATTTACCAACATATATCATCTGTCAATAAATTACTTTCCTCCTATAACAACCAAAAAACTCATAATACACAATCAATTACGATATTTGCAATTTTAGATTTTTTGTATGTCAGTTTATCTTTACCAAAACCGACAAAACAAATTATTGTTTTCACAATACACGATTTCATTATGACAATCAAACCGATATAGCAATTTATAATTATAATTTTATATGCTTCAATTTATTATGGACAAAATCATCAAAACTAATATTTAATAACTTTGGCTTCAAAAAAAATACTCATGAAAAAAGTCACCAAATTTGGTGACTTTTAAACTTTATGTTAACTTGAAAAAATATTTATTTTTTGGTTAAAAATTAGTTTCTTGGATTTTTGATGTTTGCTTGTGCAGCAGCAAGTCTTGCAATTGGAACTCTGAATGGTGAGCATGAAACATAGTCAAGACCAATTTGATGACAGAATTCAATTGATGAAGGATCTCCTCCGTGTTCACCACAGATTCCTGTGTGAAGTTCAGGGCGAGTTTTTCTTCCTTCTGTAACTGCAATATCCATAAGTCTGCCAACACCAGTTGTGTCAAGACGTGCAAATGGATCTGATTCGTAAATCTTGTTTGCATAGTATGATGGAAGGAATTTTCCAGCATCGTCACGGCTGAAACCGAATGTCATTTGAGTAAGGTCGTTTGTTCCGAAGCAGAAGAATTCAGCCTCTTTTGCAATTTCACCAGCGGTGAGTGCAGCACGTGGGATTTCAATCATTGTTCCAACTTCATATTTAAGTTTTGATTTTGCTGCTTTGATAACTTCATCAGCAGTTTCAACAACAATATTTTTAACGAATTTAAGTTCTTTAACTTCGCCGATAAGTGGAATCATGATTTGTGGAACAACTTTCCAGTTTTTGTGTCTGTTTTGAACGTTGATAGCAGCCTTGATAATTGCTCTTGTTTGCATTTTTGCAATTTCAGGATATGTAACGCTCAAACGGCATCCACGGTGACCCATCATTGGGTTGAACTCGTGAAGGTCTGCAATGATTTGTTTGATTTGAGCAACAGTTTTGCCTTGTGTTTTTGCCAAAGCCTTAATGTCTTCCTCAGCAGTTGGAACAAACTCGTGAAGAGGTGGATCCAAGAATCTGATTGTTACAGGATAGCCTTGTGATGCTTCATAAAGACCTTCGAAGTCTTCTTGTTGCATTGGCTCAATTTTTGCAAGAGCAACTTCTCTTTCTTCAAGAGTGTCTGAGCAAATCATTTCACGGAAAGCACCAATTCTTGCAGGATCAAAGAACATGTGTTCTGTTCTGCAAAGACCAATTCCGTGTGCGCCAAGTTCAAATGCTCTTTGAGCATCTGCTGGGGTGTCAGCGTTTGTGCGAACTTCAAGTGCTCTATATTTATCAGCAAGTTTCATGATTCTTCCGAAATATCCACTGTTTGGATCTGCCGGAACAGTTTTAATGATTGTGTCATAAATCTTTCCAGTTGAACCATCAAGAGAAATTCCGTCACCTTCATGATATGTTTTGCCACCAAGAGTGAAGCATTTGTTTTCTTCATCCATCTTAATGTCGCCACAACCAGAAACGCAGCATGTTCCCATTCCACGAGCAACAACGGCAGCGTGAGATGTTTGACCACCACGAACTGTCAAGATACCTTGTGAATATTTCATTCCTTCGATATCTTCTGGTGATGTTTCAAGACGAACAAGAACAACTTTGTGTTTTTGTTTTCCAAGACGAACAGCGTCTTCTGCTGTGAACACAATTGTACCAGCAGCAGCACCAGGAGATGCAGCAATACCTTTTCCAACAACATTGTTTTTGTCTGCATCTTTCAATGCTTTTGCATCAAATGTTGGGTGAAGAAGCATATCAAGTGTTTTAGCATCAATTTGCATCAATGCTTCTTTTTCTGTGATCATTCCTTCATCAATCAAGTCGCAAGCGATACGGATAGCCGCAGCAGCAGTTCTTTTTCCGTTTCTTGTTTGAAGCATATAAAGTTTCTTGTCTTCAATTGTAAATTCCATGTCTTGCATGTCTTTATAATGATTTTCAAGAGTTGTGCAGATTTCTTTAAATTGTTTGTAAACTTCTGGCATAACTTCTGCCATTTTTTGAATTGGCATTGGAGTTCTTACACCAGCAACAACGTCTTCACCCTGAGCGTTCATCAAAAATTCACCCATAAGACCTTTTTCACCAGTTGCAGGGTTTCTTGTGAAAGCAACACCAGTTCCAGATGTTTCACCAAGGTTACCGAATGCCATCATTTGAACGTTAACAGCGGTTCCCCAAGAATATGGAATGTCATGATCCATACG
>USTJ01000133.1 GCA_900557585.1 uncultured Eubacteriales bacterium | reverse complement strand
CTGGGTAATGGTTTTCATTGTGGCAATTTCTGCCCTTAAAAAATCATTCAAAAACCCCGCTTTTTGGTCGTAAACGTTGCCGTCTACATAGTTCTCTTTTGGAGGATTACCACATAGCCACTTTACCTCACCTGCTTTAGCGATAGAGTTTAACCACGAACGCATATTGCTATCCTTCCAATAATTAGAGCCGTAGGTGTCACGCCTATAATCACGACTGTGAGATTTTGAGCGATTATTGTCGCTTGTACAAGCATCATATGGAAGCGTATCTATTATGCTGTCGGCAAGCATAAGCGTGCCACTGTCATCAATGCTTACGCACCTCCATACAATGTCTTTACCATTGTATTTGCCAAGAATTATATAGTCGCCAAGGTTTACTTGCGTTGTCGTTTTTGCCACATTTTCCGCCAAAAGGCTGTGAACGTTTGTAACTTTTTGGAGTTCTGAATTGTTTAAGTTAGTACCAAATTTTAATATTTCGGCACAAAAAAAGCTAAGAATGAGCATCATGGTAATTATTATGGCATTTATTTTTTTAGAAAAATTTCTCATCAATATAACCTCATTTTATACTTTTTTGTTTGTGATTGTTTTTGTCTTTTATATGTTAGCATATTGTAAGCAAATAAATCAAATAATATGCTACACCTAAGTGTAAAATTTTAAACAAACTTTTTTTTGCCCGCCGTGGCGGAACTATTCTATCTTTGTCCCACATGACAAAATAATAAATGGTATTCTTCCTTCGTCTTCAAATCCACTCGCCCCTTTATTTTTGAGAAACTCTTAAAGACTTTGTTTTATTTTCTTCTCTCTTGTTTTCCCCAGATAAGTTTGTAACCAACCCACTTCCTTCTTTATTTAATCTATTTTTAAGAACTTTCCAATAGTTTCTTGCAATAAATTCTAAAATATATTTTTCACTATATCCATCTGTGTCGCATAGTGTGTCGTCAATATCAAAAACAAAAACCATATTTTTCTCCTTCTTGCGGATTGAGTATTTCATATGAGACTCAGTTTATCAATATGAATAAAATAAAAAAAACTAAATCTAATTTCGATTTAGTTTTTCATTGGTTCGTATGAAGGGACTTGAACCCCCAAGCCGAAGCACTAGATCCTAAGTCTAGCGTGTTTGCCAATTTCACCACATCCGCAAACAAATGTATTATATCTTATATTCATTAAATTTGCGAGTTGTTTAATATTTTCTGCAACAATTATTTTAGTATCAAATTTATGCAAACAATATTTTTACAATACATTTGTTTTTTTAATTATAGTGAAATCTTATAAAACAAACATCTTATAAATTTAAAATCTCCAAAGTTTCATGCAGTTTCTTGCTTTGCATTTTTCACAATTTGGCTCATCTGTACACATATGAAAATATCCATCAGCACAAAATTGCCACAAAATCGAATCTACTTCAATGTTTGAAATTCCATATTCTTTTGCAATTTTTTCACACACATCATAAACTTCATCAACAGTGCCAGGATTATGCTTTGTATAGTCCATTCGTCCAAGAATTCTGCAAACATGAACATCTGGTTTCACAATATCAATGCCAACACCTTTTAAATATTCAGAAATTAAAGCATCACCCATCTGCTTGATTTTATACTTGCCAGAGCTCAAAGATCTCACAAGAGTTCTTGCATCAACACTATTATAATAGTCGTCAACACTGCCATATTCTTTTTCAATCTTTTCAAGCATCAAAACATTATCTTTCAAAGATCGCATTTGTTTTGCTATTTGTCGATTTCCGCATCTGATTGCCCTTATCTGATTTGTCAATTCTTCAGGAACAGCATTTTTAAGAAATTCTGCATCAAAATCATGAAAGATTTCTCGGATCTTGTCCGAGTTGTCTGCAATTGGTTTCCATGGTCTTTGATTTGAAAGCTGAGCAAAAATCATTGTACTCAAATGTTCTTGCATTGAAAACTTGTTTCCCTCTCTTCTCCTTTTAAGATTGTTTAGAGTCCACTGATAACCTTTTTTATAGTCATAGCCAGCTTCATCCATTGTGTCTATTATGTCTTGGAATTTATCATATTTTTTTATCATTTTCATTCCCTCCTACATATATGTACGAATTATTTAAAAAAGATAAGTTTCCGGCAAATTTATAAACTCTTTAAGATCGTTTGTGAACAGATGATCGGCACCTTTAACTATTACAAAATCTACATTTTTAAAATCTTGTTTTTTAAGCAACGGACAATATTTTGCCGACTTGTCGTTTTCTTCAAAAATAATTATTTCTTTTTAACCTCGTCGAATTTGGCTTGCATTGTTGGATTGTCTTTAACAAGTTTTTTGATTGACAAATCTTGTGCTTTATCGTTTGCAAGACGAAGTTGACGTTCAGAGCCAATCAAACTCTCCTTCACTTTTTGCAAGTGGTCGATTGTCTTGTCAATTTCATCAATTGCGCCAGCAAATTTTTCAGACGCCAAGCGATAGTTGTTTGCAAACTTTGTTTGAAAATCATAAAGACTATTTTCAAAATTTGTCACATCAATATTTTGCGCCTTCACAACCGCAAGTTCCTTTTTGTATGAAAGCGAGTTATGCGAAGCATTTCGCAAAATTGTGATAAGTTGAATGAAAAATTGAGGACGAATCACATACATTTTTGGATATTTATATGAAACATCAACAATGCCAGTGTTATAAAGTTCGCTGTCATTTTCAAGAAGCGAAACCAAAACTGCATATTCGCACTTCTTCTCTTTGCGGTCTTTGTCAAGTTCTTTGAAAAAGTCTTCGTTTTTGTGCTTGGTTGCAGTTGTTTCATTTTCGTTTTTCATTTCAAACATGATTGAAACATATTCGGTTCCATCTTCGTCAT
>USTJ01000132.1 GCA_900557585.1 uncultured Eubacteriales bacterium | reverse complement strand
TTCGGTATTTTCAATTGTACTCAAAACTTCTTTTGCACGAGAGATAAGTTCCTCTGGAAGCCCCGCAAGTTTTGCAACCTCAATACCAAAACTTTTGTTTGCACTTCCCCTTGCAATTTTGTGCATGAAAATGATGCTGTCTTTGAACTCTTTAACCATAACGCGATAGTTTTTCACGCCGTCAATTTTTCCTTCAAGCGCGGTGAGTTCGTGATAGTGTGTTGAAAAAAGAGTTTTTGCTTTGATGTGTTTTCCAAGATATTCCATGATTGCCCAAGCAATTGAAAGTCCATCATAGGTTGAAGTTCCTCTTCCAACCTCGTCAAGAATAATAAGACTGCGGTTTGTTGCGTTTGCAATGATAGATGAAACCTCGGTCATTTCAACCATGAAGGTTGAACGTCCAAAAGCAAGGTCATCAGACGCACCAACACGGGTAAAGATTCGGTCTACAATTGAAATCTCTGCCTCTCTTGCAGGAACAAAACATCCAATGTGAGCCATGAGTGTTATGATTGCAACTTGGCGCATATATGTGCTTTTTCCAGCCATGTTTGGGCCAGTGATAAGCATGATTCGGTTGCTTTCACCGTCAAGAATTGTGTCGTTTGGTGAAAAGTCTTCCCCTTCCAAAAGTTCTTCAACAACAGGGTGTCTTCCGTCAACAATTCTGATATGGTCAATTTTAGAATTGATTGTTGGCTTTGTATAGTGATGTTTGCACGAAACAAATGCAAAACTCAAAAGACAATCAATTGTTGCAATTGCGTCTGAAATGTCCAAAATTTCGCTGATATATGACGCAATGTTTTGCTTGATTTGACCATAAAGTCGGCTTTCAATTTTAAGTGATTCTTCTTGGCTGTTTAGGATTTTATATTCCATGTCTTTAAGTTCAGGAGTGATAAATCTTTCGCCAGTTGTAAGAGATTGTTTTCTGATATAGTTGTCTGGAACTTGTCCAAGCCATGATTTTGAAATTTCGATATAATATCCAAAAACGCGGTTATATCCAGTTTTAAGGTTTTTAATTCCTGTTCTTTCTCTTTCGCTTTGTTCAAGTTCGGCAAGCCATTGTTTTCCATATTCCCCTGCCATTCTTGTGTTGTCAAGTTCTGCGTCAAAACCATGTTTGATATAGCCACCATCTTTCATGTTTGCAGGAGCGTCTGGATTGATTGCAGAAAAGATAAGCGAGCAAAGTTCAGTAAGGTCGGCAAGTTGTTTGTTTGCTTGAACCAAAATTGAACTTGTGCAAGAAGAAAGAATTTTTTTGATTTTTGGAACATATGAAAGTGTGTCTGCAAGAGCCAAACATTCTTTTGGCAAAATTGTGCCCGCAGAAACTTTTGAACACTTTCTTTCAACATCTTGAATTTCTGAAAGAACTTTGTCAAGGTCGTCACGAAGCATCAAGTTTGTTGCAAGTTCTTCAACCCCGTCAAGACGCGAATTGATAATGTTTTCGTCGCGGAGAGGTTGGTCAATGAACAGGCGCATTTTTCTTGCACCCATTGGAGTTTTTGTGTGGTCAAGAAGTCCAAGAAGTGAACCACGCTTTTTGCGAAGGTTCATGCTTTCAACAAGTTCAAGGTTTCTTCTTGCGTTAATGTCAAGGTGGACATATCTTTCATCTTTAACAACATTGAGTTTTTTAATGTTTTCAACTTTTCTCATTTGTGTTTCAGAAATATAGGAAAGCATTGCTCCCGCTGCCTTGATTGCAAATTTTTTATCGCCAGCATCGAACACTGCAAGGTTGTTCACTTCGAATTGTTCTTTGAGTGTTTTTTCACATTTTGAAAGATTATATTCGCTGTCACGATAGAAATAGAATTCGGGAACAAACATCATTTGAACCGAATGAAGACGCTTTGAAACAGCAACTGCATCACTGTTGCAAATAATCTCGCTTGGTTTGGTTCTTGAAAGGACATCATCAAGCATTTTAACGCCGTCGTCGTCATTTTTAAACTCGCACATTTCCATAAGTCCGGTTGAAATGTCGGCATAGGAAACGCCAATGCCGTTTTTGTCAACATAAACCGAGCAAAGGAAATTGTTTCTATCGGCTTTCAAAACCTCATCTTCAATTGCAGTTCCAGGGGTCACAACGCGAATAACCGCACGGTCAACAAGACCCTTGCTTTCTTTTGGGTCGCTCATTTGCTCGCAGATTGCAACTTTATATCCCTTTTCAATCAATTTTGCAATATAGGTGTCTGCTGCATGATAAGGAATGCCACACATAGGGGCACGCTCTTCAAGTCCGCATTGCTTTCCAGTAAGGGTCAGTTCCAAAACCTTTGAACAAAGTTCGGCATCTTCGAAAAACATTTCATAAAAGTCACCAAGACGATAAAACAAAATTGCATCTTTGTTTTTCTCTTTCATTTCAAGATAGTGTCTCATCATTGGTGAAAGAACATTTTTGTCAATTGTCATATTATTTCTCCACGATTTTTCCATTTAAAACAGTAAGTTTGTTGCTTTCAACAAAAACTTTCACAGTTTTGCCAATAAGGCTTTCATCACCCGCAAAGCAAACATTTTTGTTTGTGAAAGTTGTTCCAATCATATAGCCCTTTTTCTTTGGGTGTTTGTCGCAAACAAGAACGTCATAGGTCTTGCCAACATATTTTTCCGAAACTTCGCTTCCAATTTGATTTTGAAGTTCAATCAGACGGCGGAGCCTTTCTTTTTTCACTGCAAGGTCAACTTGGTTTTCCATTTTTTCAGCAACTGTTCCCTTTCTCTTGCTATAAATGAACATGAACATTTGCTCATAGCGAACAGTTTTTGCAAGTTCCATGGTTTTCAAAAAGTCTTCTTCGGTCTCTCCTGGAAAGCCAACAATAATGTCCGAAGAAAAC
>USTJ01000131.1 GCA_900557585.1 uncultured Eubacteriales bacterium | reverse complement strand
AGAGCGTCATCATCACACTCGCACGAGCAAAACATGCATGAATGAGCCTTGAATAAAAAGTCTTCAACACTGTTGAGCGATTTGATAAATTTTTCCTTTGAAAGTTTCATGACATTATTATACATTTTTTGTGCAGATTTTCCAAACATAAATAAAAATTTAATTTTGAATAAAAAAAGTTTACAAGAAGATGCCAAACATTTTATAATAGCCTCAGGAGAAAACAAAAATGGGAAACAAAATTATTGCCGTTGTTGGCATGTGCGGAAGCGGAAAAAGTGTTGCGGTTGACGAGTTTGTTCGTCTTGGCTGGCAAAAAATATATTTTGGCGAAGCAACATTCATAAAAATGAAAGAACTTGGTCTTGAAATCAACGAAGAAAACGAAAGAAAAGCGCGCGAACTTCTTCGTTCAACTGGCGACAAAGGAATCTATGCAAAAGTATTTTTGCCAAAAATCAGAGAAGAACACGCAAAAGGAAACGTTGTGATTGAAAGCCTTTATGCTTGGAGCGAATATAAAATTATCAAAGAAGAATTTGGCGACGATTTCGAAGTTCTTTGCATTGCAACCGATGCCCCAATTCGCAGAAAACGTCTTGAAACAAGAGACTTTCGTCCAATGAGCCCCGAGGTTTCACGTTCGCGTGATTATGCCGAAATTGAAAATATTGAAAAGGGCGGGCCAATTGGAATTGCCGACCATTATATTTTGAACAACGGCAACGAAAAAGAGTTCAAAAAACAAGTGATTAAATATATCAAAAGCAAAATGTAAAAAGCACAAAAACAAAAAATATCAGCATTTTTAAATGCTGATATTTTTTTTGCAGTTTTTTCAACAACAATGTTATCTTTTGTTTTGTCAAACCGCTCGTGAAGTTCAAGAAAAATCTTCTTGTCAACCGCGCGTTTAAGTGTTTGACCAAAAATCGATTGATTTTCTATCAAAACTTTATAGTTTTTTACAAACAATATCAATTGCACTTTCTTCAAGTTTTCGCACACTTATATGGTCAAGAAAAAGTCCTTTTGAAATTGAATCGCCAACCAAATGATGTTTTTGTTTTTAAGGTTTTTCATTTCGCCCCATTACAAACATTGATACATAATTCCAATGCAGTTTTCACCACAGTGGCAAGAAACTGTTGCGCCCGCCTGTTCAAAAATTATTTCTTCAAACCCAGCCTCTTCGCAAAGTTGCTTTGCAAAATTTTTCATTTCCTCTGATGCAGTTGTAAAAGTGATTGAAACCAATTTTTTGTTTGCTGGAAATTCTTTCAAAGTGTCTGAAACATAGTCTTTGAATGCCTTTTCCATTTTTCCACGATAGACATGAGAACTTTTCACTTTTCCATTTTCAACAATAATTCGTGGTTTAAGTTTCAAAAGGTTTGCACCAAAAAATACCAGAGAGGAACATCTTCCACCCTTATACATAAAGTCGAGTTTGCTTATAAGCGCACTCACCTGCATTTTCATGTTTTTCACATTTTCAATTGCTTCTTCAAGGCTTTGTCCATCGTTTAACATTTCACGAAGACGAATGGCCATGAAACTAATTCCTGTTGAAAGCGAATGCGAATCTATAACAATAACATTTTCAAGTTCTTGTGATGCAGAAAGCGCATTATTAAAAGTTGAACTTATGCCCGAAGAAAGCGACAAGTGTACAACTTTGTCATATTTTTCCAAAAGTCCTTTGAAAAAAGACTTATATTCTTCTGTGTTGAGAGCACTTGTTTTTGGTAAAATTTTGCTTTTTTGTGCATAGTCAAAAATTTCTTCCGGAGAAATCTGACCATCGGTTTCCACTCTGTCACCCAAAAGAATTTGATATGGGATAACATGAATGTCATATTTTTCAAGCAAGATCTTATCAAGATCAATAGAACTCTCAGACGAAATTGCAATTTCCATTTCTATCTCCAAATTCTAATTTTTTCTAATTTTTGTCTTGCTTCACTTGCTAAGTTAGCAACTTTTTGATAATCAATATCTTCTGGTATTTGTTTTTCTTCAAGACGTGATAATTTTTCAACTTCCTTATAAGCTTTTTTAATATATCCATCATACTTAGCATTTATCTCTACTTGTTCTTTTACTTCATTTAAATAATTTATTTCTATAAAATTTTCAATAAATTTCATTGTTATTTCTGGTCTTTTTAATAAATCAATTGCTAATGTTTTTCCTGTTAATAGAGAACTTGATAATTTTTTTAGATATTCATTATTTTGATGTGTTGGTTCTACTTTTGTGTTTTCTAGATGTTCTTGTAATTTTTTTATGTTTTCTACTTTAGTTTTAAATATTTTATATTTCTCATCATCAATTAGTCCTACTTTTCTTCCTATTTCAGTAAGTCTTAAGTCAGCATTGTCATGTCTTAAAAGAAGACGAAATTCTGCACGGCTAGTTAATAGTCTATATGGTTCAGTTATTCCTTTGTTTATTAAGTCATCTATTAATACACCAATGTATGCTTCGTTTCTTTTTAGAATTAGTGGATCTTTGTTTTCAAGAGAAAGTGATGCATTTATTCCAGCAATTAAACCTTGTGCGGCTGCTTCTTCGTATCCACTTGTTCCATTTATTTGTCCTGCACTGTAAAGACCTTTAATTTTTTTGCTTTCTAGAGACATTTTTAATTCTAAACTGTCTATTGCATCATATTCTATTGCATAACCATATTTTGTTATTACTGCATTATGAAGACCTTCCATTGAATGAATTAGTTTTTCTTGAAGTTCTTCTGGCATGGTTGTTGAAAAACCTCCAACATATATTTCATCTCCATTTTTTCTTTCAGGTTCAGTTCCCTGTATTTCAGCCCGCTGGTGTTGAAGAATTTCCGGATCGGCAGTCCGCTGG
>USTJ01000130.1 GCA_900557585.1 uncultured Eubacteriales bacterium | reverse complement strand
TTTTTTTTTTTTTTTTTTTTGCCACCAGCCAAAAAGTTGGCTATATTTTCTTTTATAATTTATTCAAAAAATTTACGCTAAAACAAACACCACAAAATAAAAATGCATGTATTTTTTACATGCATTTTATATTTTTATACTCGTGATTTTTTCTTTACGAAAACAACAATCAAGATAAACAAAACAAACACAACAATTGCAATAAGTCCAACTGAAAGTTTTGTAAGTTTTGGCTGATATACCACCGAAACCGACATTTCACCAGTAACGGTTTGGTTTGGTTCTCCCCAACGCACAAATTCATATTCAACAAACAAGTTTCCTTTCTTTTGTGGAGGGTCGATGTTTTGGTTCACCGAAGAGCCATATTCCAAAATTTTAGAATCAACTTCATGCCCATTTTCGTCAAGATATGTGATTTCATAGGTTCGAAGAACTTTGTCATATTGAGCAACAATTTTCATGTTTCGAGTTATTGTTGAAAAGTCTTGATCCCAACCTTTGAAAATATAGTCATATTGTGCAGTTGACTTTTTTGTTGGGTTTAAAGGAGCAACAACTCTTTCGTTTTCTTTCACAATTTGTTCTTCGCCATAAATTTCTCCGTCATTATAAAAGATGACTGTGAAATATAATCTTGCAGTTTGGTCTTCACCCCAAGCGTTGTCTGTATTGAAATATTTGCTGTTTTTATAATAGTTGTTATCATAAATTGCAAAGTCGCCTGTTCCCTTTTCGTCTTCTGAATAGTTGATTGAAGAAGAAAGATTTACGCTTGACATGTTGTTGCGATGAACAACACTGCTGTTCATGTTTGTATAGGTTGAAGAAGTAATTGTCAAGTTGAGTGTTCCAGCAATGTCGTGAGTGATTCCAACAACGCTTCCAACATAGGCAGAAGTTTTGTTGAACACATCATAAATGTTTCCAATTTGTTTTGAGCCGTCAATCAAGATTGTAAAGGTTAAAGATGCATATTTATCTCCAACACCAACGCCTCCGACAAAGCCACCAAGGTTTGCACCAGGGGCATATGAAACAATGTCTGCAAGAGATATGCAGTTTACAATTTCCAAATTGTTTAGCATTGTAACACCAACCATGCTTCCGGCAATCGGACTATAATATGATGCAGAATTTGAAGATGAATCATATTCCGCGTCATGTTCGCTTGAAAGAACTTGAATTTGTCCACGAAGAAGAAAGTTTACAATTGAAACTGACGAGTTGTTGCTTTGAGAAACATTTGTTGCATAGCCAACAACGCCACCAACAACAACGCCAGAAATTGTTCCAAGAACATAGCAGTTTTCAATTTTGCTTTCAAGTGTGCTTGAAAAATAGGTGTTTCCAGTTCCGTCAATTCTTCCAACAAGTCCACCAGCAATGCCATTTGAAGAAACGCTAACATTCATTGCGGTGACAGATGAAATGTTCACTTGATTGAACACTTTTGAAACAACGCTTCCAGCATTGTTTCCTGTTGAAACAACATCTTCAAGAACAAGATCTTTGATTTCTGGAACATGAATCACTGATTGTGTCAAAAATTGTGAATTTGTGTCTTTTGTTGAAACAACTCCAAAGAAGCCAGGGTTAAACTCATAAAGTTCAAAATCACCTTCCGCCGTTCCCTTTGAGATTGAATAAAGCCCCAAAGTTGTAACATTGCTGATTGTGTGTCCGTTTCCGTTGAACGATCCAGTAAAGCCAAAAATTGTTGCTTTTTCAAGAATATTGCTTGAATAGGAATATCTAATGACACCAATGCCCGCCCAAACTTTGCCTTTAAGGTCGATGTCTTTTGTAAGGATATAATATTTGTCGGAATATGCAGAATAGTAATACTCATTTGTCATCAAGTTTGCAAGCCCAGCAAGTTGTCTTGCATTCGAAATTTGGAATGGGTCAACCTCGGTTCCAGAACCCGCAAAATTATAGATTGCGTCGTCCAGCCAAAATTCAAGTTCACAAAACGTTGGCATTTTGTTTGCATTCACTTTGAAAGTTGCTGTCATGTCAAACGCAGTTGAGCCTTGAATCAAGAACCAGTTTGAAGTTGCATAGTAACTTTCATTGTCAAAATCAAAGTCGCCCGAGAAAACACTGTCGGTTGAAAGCACATTTTCTTCGTCTAGCAAAATTGCGGAACTTGCAGTGCTGTTATAAATTGAATGTTTACTGTCATTTTTCAAAGTGTTGTGTGAAAGATAAATATATCCTTGCCCAGCACTTCCCAAAATTTGACCAGCAAGCAAAGCAGTTTTGTCTTGATTTGTTGAGTTTTCAAAAGAAACCACAACTTTATTGTAAAGTGCATAACTCAAAACACCGGTTGGAAGCGCGCTGTTAAACAAATTGTCAAGTTGCAACAATCCAACAAGTCCACCCGCGCAAGCATTTGCGTTTGAAAGCGAGTTGATTTTTGTGTTTACAATATTGTTTATAAGCAAAATTCCGTTTGCTCTTGCAACAAGTCCACCCGCAAGGTTTGCACTGATTTTTCCAGAGAAATATGAACTGAAAATTGTTCCTGATTCATAAATTCCAAGAGTTGGATTTTTCACGGTTTCAAAATGGCAAACCAATCCGCCAACTTCTTCACCAGATAGCGTTCCAGTTGCAAAGCAGTTTGCAATTTTTTGGTCGCTGTCTGAATTGATAATGTGTCCAACAAGTCCACCAACATATTTTCCAGTAATGTTCAAAGAAGACGAACAACCCGAAAGCGAACCTTTAAGTTGCATTGCAATTGCACCAGCATATTCGCTTGATGTTTCAACATTTGCTCCGTCAACATAAAGATCATAGATATATGCGTTTGTTCCACAATATCCGAAAAGTCCGCCAAAAGCAGAAGATAAAGCAGAACCGCTTCCTGTTCGAGGAGCTGGTGAAGCGCGACTTTACAAAAAAATACAAACGCACGGTGCTGGGTATGCTCTGGAGCATA
>USTJ01000129.1 GCA_900557585.1 uncultured Eubacteriales bacterium | reverse complement strand
CCCATCGGTTCGCGTTGCACTTGGAGACGAGTTCGGTTTTGAAATTGGTGCAAATGTTGAAGGCAAAATGGTTTCTGCAATAAAAAAACTTGGATTTTTTAAGATTTTTGACATGAACACAGCCGCCGATTTCACCGTTGTTGAAGAGGCAAAAGAGTTTGCAAAAAGACTTGAAGAAAACAAAAATCTTCCAGTTTTCACAAGTTGTTGCCCTGGCTGGGTGAACTACTGCACAAAACTTTATCCTTCCCTTATTCCAAACCTTTCCACAGTGAAAAGTCCACAACAAATTTTTGGTTCGCTTATCAACACCTATTTTGCAAAAAGTGAAAATCTTGCAAGCACAGACATGTTTGTTGTTTCAATTGTTCCCTGCCTTGCAAAGAAAAGTGAACTTTTAACCGAAAACATAAACACAAGTGAAGGCTTTGATGTTGACATTGCAATCACAACCAAAGAACTTGCAACAATCATCAAAAATCACGGCATTGATTTTGCAAATCTTAAAGATGAACAATTTGACAACTTTTTTGGAAGTGCAAGTGGCTCGGGTGCAATTTTTTGAAACACCGGAGGCGTGACCGAAGCAATTGTCCGCTCTCTTAACGGAATGCTTTCACAAAAAGATAAAAAGATTTTGGAATATAAAATGGTTCGCGGACTTGAAAACATTAAAGAAGCAACCATTTCGGTTAGTGACAAAAGCATTTCTGTTGCAGTTGTAATAGGGCTTAGAAATGTTCCAAAAATCATTGAAGAAATTAAACAAAATCCAAACAAATATCAGTTTGTTGAAGTCATGGCTTGCGAAGGCGGTTGCATTGGTGGAGCCGGTCAACCAAAGCCCGAAAATTGCGACAAAATTGAACTTTTAAAACATCGTGCAAAATCGCTTTATGAAAGTGAAATTAAAAAGCCTGTTCGCCTTTCACACGAAAATGCAGGGCTAAAAAAAGTATATTCTTCTTTTCTCGGCGAAATTGGTGGTGCGAAAGCAAAAGAACTTTTGCACCGAACCTATGAAAAATAGAAAAACACACTCCCCCGCGCAATTTTTGTACCATTTTTTACATTTTAGACATTTATTTTGCACTTTTTTAACGCTAAAAATAAATATGCATGAAAAATCAGATTCAATTTTCATGCATATTTTTTTATGGTCGAATTTTTACAAATTTCAAAATGTCTATTGAAAAAATGCAAAAACAATGTTAAACTGAAAATAGCGAAATAAAATTTCAAATGATTATATTATTTTTGGGGGAAAACAATATGAAATCAGAATATTTGAAAGCGTTTGAAAAACTTGTAAATGAAATTTATGGAAAGGTTGATGAAGGCGTTTTTGAAAACGAACACCTTGACGAATATTTGTGTCAAATTTTGAAGGACGACTATAACATTCCAGAAAAAAGATTTCAAAAAACTGTTGATGATTTTATCTTGAAAGGAAAATTCAAAAACTCTGCACTTTTCCGAAATGTTCCAGACATTTATATTTGCAAAGACGATTGCTTCATGTGTGTCAGACCAAAAGATAGAACAAGACCTTATACCATGACTCTTCAATATTTTCCAGAACAAAAAATGGTGAGTCTTAAATTTTTGGACGGAGAGTTGAAGTCGGAACAATGTGGCATCAAATGCAACCGCACATTTTTTGCAGACTTCCTTGAAATGAGCACCAAAGCAACCGACATTTGTGAATATCCAGAAAATGGAGATATGAGTTTTGACTCGCTTGTAAGAAACCTTGCAATTCCATATATCAAGAAAACAGCCGGCATCAACTTTAATGAAAGTGACCTTCAAAACGTAAAAAAAGAAAAAGAAATTCTCCTTGGAAACCGAAAGTTTTGGTATGTTGAAGAAGAACAAAAAGATTTTGACCAACCAGCACAAGAACTGCTATTCTACAATTATTCTCCTTGCAAAAACCAAAAAAACATATTCTTCTGCCACACCGACTTAGAGGTTTTCATTAAAAACAAAGACGGTTGGGTGCATTCAACAAAGCGCGACACACACACCGAAAAAGCAATTGAACATTTTAAAGAAACTGGCGACTTTGTTTTTCACGGTCAAACCGCACAAATTTTTAATTTCTTTAAAGATTCCGACCCAATGACTTATTATGAATTTACTGAAAATACAGAATTGATTGAAAGAGAAAAACGCAAAATTGAAGAAGAAAATGAAAAAGCAAAACGCGAACAACTTCTTCATGAAGCGGGAAAAGAAAAAGAGAAACCAGCAAAGAAAGTTGCACCAAAAACCAAAACAGCAAAAGAAGAAAAGAAAGAAGAAAAAACTGCAAAAAGCACGGCTTCTTCAAAGCCAAAAACTGCAAAAACAAAAACCACAACCGAAAAAAGCGCTGAAAAGCCGGCAGAAAAACAAACTAAAACGACATCTTCAAAAAAGAAGACTGGTGCAGAAAAAAACACAAAACCAGCAAAAATTGAAAATGAAGAAAGCCAAATGGGCAACGAATAAAGGTGCAAAAGCACCTTTTTTGTTTTGCTATTGATTTTGCTATTTTTGTTTGATATAATATTTTCAGGAGAAAAAATAATGTTTAATTTATGTGAAATCAAACAAGCAAGAACAAAAAGAAATCTTGAACAATCCGACATCAAAAGACTCAGAGATCTTCAACTTCTTGTTTATCGTGAATATTTGAAATTCTATATGCGAAAATCTGACCATGAAAGACAAGAAGATTACTCACTTTCAGGCGTTTCTGCAAGACAGTATCTTGAAAAAAGACTTGAGGAAATTGAAAAAGAGGGTGGCGCAGGCAAAGAATATTTGAAAGAGCAACTTCGAAACACAATTGACGCGGCTTGCGTTTTTGCAACTGGAAGAAAGCCTTGCTATGAGCCAACCTATGCAAACGGAATGTGGCTTTTAGAAGACACGATTGAAGACATCATGGAATCTGCTCTTGTGAAAACTGCTCTTTCC
>USTJ01000128.1 GCA_900557585.1 uncultured Eubacteriales bacterium | reverse complement strand
AGGATGAGAACCTGGTGTCCTAACCGCTAGACTATGATGGCATATCGGTTAACATGGCAGATTATATCACAATTTATTTTCCTGTGCAATAGTTTTTTAGCGTTTTATGGAAACAATTTTATTTTTATGACATGCAAACACCAACAAAAACAATTATCAGGCAAAAGAAAAAGTGCTTTCGCACTTATTTTCTGTTTTTCAGTTTCTTCTTTGCCAAGATTTTTTCAGCCTCGGCTTCGTCAACATATTTTTTAGCATTTTCTTCTTCTGCCTGTTTTGAAAGCCTATCCACAATTTCGTTGAGTTCAAGTTGAAGCGGACTGATATATTTTGCATATCTTGCAGTAAGTTCTTGAACTTTTTTCTGATTTTTTTCAGAATAAAGATCAAAGCCTTCGGGTTTCACAAGTTCAGCATACTCATTTGCGCACGCATTATAAAGTGCATCAAGTTGCTGATTTATTTCGTCATATCTTTCTTGATCGGTCATGTTTGCCTCCTATGCAGGAAAACTTTTATTTACAATGTCCAAAATTTCGCAAAGACGTTTGTCAATTTCTTTTTCTTTACCTTCGCCAGCCTTTATTGCAGTTATGAATGCTCTGATATATTTCACATCGCCATTTTTCACACAGCAGATTGCTGAACCAATAACTTCTTGAAGTTCACCCTTAGTAAGGCTTCCCTTTTTGATTTTTTTCAAACCTTGAACATAATCTTTCAAATCTTTAAGCAAAAATGCAAGACGTGATAAAACGTCTTTGTCAACAATCACAACTTCTGGTTTTTTCGCCTCGCGAATTACTTCTGATTTGGTCATGATTTTTGAAACCAAAGTGTTTTTGAAGCGCACAATGATGCTTTGGCAAAACTCTGAATATGGGCCTGCTGGGTCTTCGGTTTTAGAATAGTATCTTGAAAGAAGGTCAGATGCTGAAAGTTTTTTGTCATCAAGATAGTTGAGCAAAGAAAAAGTGAACGCAATAAACTTGTGTGCCTCTTCTGGGGCATATAAATATCCCGCCTTTGAGGTTGCTGCTCTGAACTCTTTTTCAAAGTTAAAGTTTATCATGCACTCTTTAATTGCATCAAAAACAAGGTCAACACTTGCAATTGCTTTTAAAACATCGCTCACGCGCTTATCAATCATAATAAATTTTGATGCTGTCATCTTGTCACAAGCATCAACAAATGGTTTAATTTGGCTGTAAATTTGTTCTTCTGTCATATTTCCACCTTTATCCGTACTCTCATTTTACCATAGTTTGCAGACAATGCAAAATAATTTTTCAAAGTTTAGGCAATAATTCATCAAAAACATACAAAAAATGTCAGAAACTATTTCCTTTTTTGAATATTCATGATATAATGCTTGTGAATTTTGAAAAGGAGCAAAAAATGGATATCAGTGCAAACACAACCATAAGTAAACTTGTCTTGTTATATGTGTTCGACAAAATGGAAATGCCGCTCACCGAAGCAACCATCACTGATATGTGTTGCAATCGCAACTCCTGGATAAGTTATCTCACATGCAAAGAAGTTCTTGCCGACCTTGTTGAAAACAACTTCATTGTTCTGAGCACTTCTTCAAACGGAGACCAATATTATACAATCACAACCGACGGTAGGTCTTGCCTTTCATACTTCTTTATGAAGATTCCTGCAAGTTTGAGAGATGAAATCAACGTCTTCATTCGTGAAAACCGCCAAGTTTTCAGAAGAAAACAAGAGTTTTTCAGCGACTATTATAAAAATGCCGATGGCTCTTATACCGTTTTAATGCGCATTGTTGAACCACTTGGAACAAAAATGGAACTTAAAATGAACGTTGCAAACCGTGGCGTTGCCAAAATTGTTTATAACAAATGGGAAGAACGCGCAAGCCAAGTTTATGGCGCACTATATGACATTTTAATTGATCAATAAAACTCCCCCACTTCACAGCAGAGGAGTTTTTTTATTGCATATCATATCACCTAAAATTCAAATACTATGTGCAATTTGAACAAGTTTGCACATAATCCCCATTTCCATTGATTTTTTCAGCGATTTTTTGAAAGTTTCACCGCATAATAAATAAAACAAAAATAAAAAAAATAGTCATTAAATGATAAAAATGATAAAATCCATTATTTTATGTAAAGAAAAATACAATTTATCATATTTTAATAACTATTTATAAAAAAATTATATAAGTAAGATTTCTTGCTAAAATTATCTAACCATCCAATCTTTTTTTGTCGAAAATTGCACGTTCGCCATAAACAAGAATTGGAACAAGTGTTCTTTCTTGCAATTGTTCATATGCTTTTTTGCTGATTTGTTCTTTGCTTTCACAAAGTTTTCCATCATCATCGGTATATTCGAACTTCAAATTATAAACTGTATAGTTATAAACAACGCCATTATTGTTCTCGGTTACAAGAGTTTCAGACAAGTCCAAAATTTTTCCGTTTTCTGGATGACCTTTTCTTGCAACTTCAAAAGACTTTTTGCCGTCAAGAATCAATCTCACGCCATTGTAAACAAAAAAGCCTGATGCACCAAGCATGATAAATCCGATAACAAACATGAAAATTCTTCCAGTTTTGTCATCTGCATCTTTATTCCCCGAAGCATTAACAAGCACAAGAATCGCAATGAAAACAGCAATTGCTGCAACAACAATTTGAGTGATTCCGCCAGTGACCGTTCCACGATTATACTTCTTTCTTTCCATTTTTTCCTCCTAAGAATGGTGCAAGCGAACAGGGACAGAGTTCTTTCGCTTACAAAATTATATATTATTATTTATGGTGCAAGCGAAGGGGGCGACGCGTTAAGAAAAGCGTTGATAACGCTTTTTAGCCAAAGCCTGGGAGAACATGTAATGTTCGGTCTGGCACGACAGTGCGAACCCCAGGGGTGCTGAGTTCCTTCGCTTACAAAAACCGTACAATTTTTTATGGTGCGAGCGAAGGGACTCGAACCCCCACGGGATTTCTCCCATATGGA
>USTJ01000127.1 GCA_900557585.1 uncultured Eubacteriales bacterium | reverse complement strand
TTTAAACAATGATGAAAATTTTTTAATTTTTATATATTCAAAATTTCAAATTATATTTTTAAAATTAAAACAAATTGATTTATAGATTTATAAAATGTAAAGAAATAAATATTTTCTTCAAAAAATTGCAATTTAGTTTTAAAAACCAATAAATCTGTCTTTTTTCTTGCAAGAGAAAGGGTATGCATTTTGCTAATATAATGGCATGGAACTTTATATTGAATATGTGATTATAGACAACCTTGTGATAAACACGCTGATCTTGCTTTGCACAAAAGCAACAATGAAATTGCGTGCAAAATTTTATAGAATATTTTTGTCGGCACTTCTTGGAACTGCGTTTGCTGTGTGCTATCCGTTATTGGGGCTTTCAAATGTGGCTCTTTTTCCAATGAAGATTGCTCTTGGTGTTATCATGGTTTTGATTTTGGCACCATATAACAGTGTTAAAGATTTTATTTTTTCTTTTATGTTTTTCCTTATATATACGCTTGTTTTGGGTGGGGCATGCATTGCAACGCTTTTGCTTTTTGGAACAAGCATAGAAAAACTTGCTTCTGGGGGCTATGACATTGCTGTTCCGGTTGGAGTGATTTTGTTGATTGTTGCTTTCTATGTGTCGGTTATCATTGCAATGGCAAGGTTCTTGTCTGAAAGAAGAGACATGGCGCCATTTATTCGCGAAGTTGAACTTCGACTTGGAAAACGAGTTTTAAAGTTTAATGCATTCATTGATTCTGGCAACAAACTGACCGACCGAAAAAGTGGACTTCCGGTTATCATTTTGTCGGTGAATTTGCTTTCAAAATATTTTTCAAAGCAAGAACTTGAAGACCTGCTGTTGTTTTCGTGCAAGAATACAAGTTCAATTTTTAAAGGTGTTCACACAATTTCATATTCAACAATTTCAGGCGAAGATAAAAAGATGATTGTGTTTGAAGCCGATTCAATTTGCATAAAAGACAAAGAACAAGAATATATAACTAATAAATTTATGGTTGGGGTTACATATAAAACATTTTCAGGTGCAATTGGTTATGACATGCTTTTAAACCCAGCCATGCTATAAGGAGCAATATGTTTAGGTTTTTAAAAAAGTTTTTTGAAAAATTGAAAAAGGCACTTTCAAAAAATAAAGAAGTGTTTTATATTTGTTCGGGTGGGGAAACTTTGCCAGAAAAACTTTCGCCCGAAGAGGAACTTGCGCTTGCTCAAAAACTTTCTCATGGTGACGAAAGTGCAAGAGAAGAACTTATCAGTCGAAACTTGCGCCTTGTTGTGTACACTGCGCAAAAGTTTGAAAATACTGGGGTTTCAACCGAAGACCTTATTTCAATTGGAACAATTGGGCTTATAAAGGCGGTGTCGTCGTATAATCATGAAAAGAACATTAAAATGGCAACATATGCATCAAGGTGCATTGAAAATGAAATTTTAATGTTTTTGAGAAAGTCGACAAAAACCAAAAAGGAAATTTCGCTTGAAGAGCCAATCAACACCGACAGTGACGGAAACGAACTTACTTTTGCCGATGTTCTTGGAACCGAACCGGACATTGTTTCAAAAAATATGGAGTCACAAGCCGAAAAAGACATTTTGAAAATTGCAATTGACCTTTTGCCTGAACGTGAAAAGGTTATCATGGACATGAGATATGGGCTATCGCGCGGGGTTGAAATGACACAAAAAGAAGTTGCAGATAAACTTGAAATTTCGCAAAGTTACATTTCGCGTCTTGAAAAGAAGATTCTTGAAAAACTTAAAACCGAAATGCGGAAACTTGCATAGTTTATGATTTGACAATTGACTTTTGTTGTGCTAAAATATTCGGGCAATCAGGAGAAAAAGACAAATGAAATTTAAAGATTCAGAATTTGAAAATCAAGAAGAAACAGTAAAATATCTGAGAAAAGTTCAAATTGAAATTGTTCAAGAAAAACTTCGTGTTGAAGAATCAATCAGAGAGTTTTACAGGACTCTTGTGAAATATAATCTTAAAGATGCTAAAAATGTTGTTGTTTCAGAAGATGAAATGGAACACGATGTTGAACTTGCAAACAAACATCTCAAAAATGCAGAAAATGCATTGGCAAACTATGAAAAAGAATATCAAATTTATTGCAACTATGCTTGCGATGAATATAATTTCTATAAAATTGAAAGAAAAGAACTTCGCAAAGATGTTTCAGAAATGCATGCACTTTTGAAAAAGTTCACAAAAAAATCAAGATACTTTACAGTTGAAAAAGGTGAGGCAGAGGATAACGACCAACCATCAGCATAATAAAGAAAAAAAGATTGTTTGAAAAAAACAATCTTTTTTTGTGCAATCTAAATTTCTTTAAGAACTTTAATGGCATTTTTTTCAAGTCGTGACACTTGTGCTTGCGAAATTCCAATTTCGTTTGAAATTTCCATTTGGGTTTTTCCAATGAAATAGCGAAGATTTATAATTTCGCGCTCACGTTTGCTTAAAGTTCCAAGCGCTTCTTTCAGAACGGTTTGCTCTATCCACGAATCTTCGTTTGTTGGGTCTTTCAACTGGTCGATTACTGTGAAATTGCCGTCATCATCATTATAAACTGGGTCATAGATTGAAACTGGGTCGCTGATTGCGTCAAGAGCACACGCCACTTCATAGACAGGAAGATTCAGTTTGTTTGCAATTTCGTCTATGCTTGGTTCAAGGCAAGTTTGCTTTTGAATTTCTTCTCGGGCAGTGAGGGCTTTATAGGCTGTGTCGCGAATGCCACGCGTAACTTTTAAAGCACTGTTGTCGCGAAGATATCTCCGAATCTCACCAATAATCATTGGAACGGCATAGGTTGAAAAACGGACATTGAAGTCGAGATTGAAATTGTCAATTGCCTTTAAAAGCCCAATTGTTCCAACTTGAAAAACATCATCTATGTTTGCTTTTGTTGTTGAAAATCTGCCACAAATTGAAAGCACAAGACGCATGTTGCACAAAATGAAATGGTCTTTTGCTTCTTGGTCGCCGGTTTTAATCTTTTGCAAA
>USTJ01000126.1 GCA_900557585.1 uncultured Eubacteriales bacterium | reverse complement strand
CTTAATTTTCTAAGCGCTTTGGCTTCAATTTGTCTAATACGTTCGCGAGTGACACCAAAAAGCTGTCCGACTTCTTCCAATGTTCTTTGACGACCGTCGTCCATACCGAAGCGAAGACGAAGCACATCGCGTTCACGAGGGAACAAACCGCTTAAAACCTCAGCCAAATCTTCACGAAGCAACTCATGTGCAACTGTCTTAACAGGTGCATCTGCATCTTTATCTTCAATAAAATCACCTAAACGAGAATCTTCTTCTTTGCCGATTGGTGTTTCTAAAGACAAAGGTTCTTGAGCGACTTTCACGATTTCTCTTAATTTTGGAACAGATATGCCCATTTCCATTGCAAGTTCGTCCTCTGTTGGTTTGCGAGACAAATCCTGAGCAAGTTTTCGAGTGATTTTTTTCAACTTGTTTATTGTTTCAACCATGTGAACAGGAATACGAATTGTTCTTGCTTGGTCTGCAATTGCACGAGTGATTGATTGACGAATCCACCAAGTTGCATAGGTTGAAAATCTGAAACCTTTTGTATGGTCAAACTTTTCAACCGCTTTCATAAGACCAAAGTTTCCTTCTTGGATAAGGTCAAGGAAAAGCAAACCTCTTCCAACATATTTTTTAGCAATTGCGACAACCAAACGAAGGTTGGCTTCACTGAGAAGTCTTTTTGCTTCTTCGTCACCTTGCGCCATTCTTGTTGCAAGATCAATTTCTTCTTGTCCAGACAAAAGTGGAACTTTTCCAATATCTTTAAGATACATTTTTACAGGGTCGTCAATGCTGGCCTTGTTGATAAGTTCTTCAATTTCGTCATCATTTTGAATGATTGTGTTCTCAACAAGTTTAACACCACTGTCTTTGATCATTTGAAGAATTTCATCAATTTCGTCGGTTCCAAGTTTTGCAAATCTTTCTGAAACATCTTCAATGTTAATGCTTCCCGCTTTTTTGCCAGTTTCAATAATTTTATTTACTTCTGCTTCAATTTTTGGTTTTATTGCCATTATAATTCCACCTTTTTCGATTTTATCTTTTTCAACAAGTCGTTCATTTGAACAAAAAGTTGATTTCTTTTTTCTTTGTCAATTTCTGAATCAAGTTGCTTTGTAAGTTCCTCGATTTTATTTTCCGCATAGTTTTTAAACATTAGATATGTGCAATCTTTATAAAACGCAAGTTCATTTTCTTCATCACCATTTTTCATGATATAGTTTATAATTTCACTTGCTTCTTCTTGCATTTTGCTGTTTTCGGTTTCATCTGCGCCAGAATTGCAATATGCTTCATAAAATTTCTTTGGAAGATTTTTCTCATCTTCGGTTTGTGCAAGTTCACAAATTTTATTGTAAAACTTTGCGCGGTTCTCTGTGAAATATTTTGAAGCATCTTCTTTGAAAAATGCATATGGACGTCTGTGCAAAAATGCCGACAAAACAAATTTTTCTGCTTGCACAACATTTGTGTCAATTGCACGTTTCTGTTTCACTTGTTGATTTTCACTTTCAACCGCAACCATTTTTGTTGCATTTGATGAAACTTTCGAATTTTCTTCAATGTCAACAGACTTTGAAGATTCAAGTTGTCTTTTCAAAAAATCTTTCATGATTCCAGAAATTTCTGAAACTTTATCAATATAAACTTCTTGCTCAACATTTGAAAGCGAACGCAAAATTTCAAGCGCTTCGTTAATATATTTGGTTTTTCCGTCGTTGGTTGAAATGTCATAAAGTTTTTTCAAAAACTCCAATTTGAAATCAATCAGAGGAAGCGCTCTGTCCAAAAGTTTTTGATAACCTTCGGCACCAAAGCGATTTATCACATCGTCTGGGTCAAGCCCTTCTGGCATGCTCATGACAAAAACTTCAAGACCATTGCTTCTCAAAATGTCAAGTCCACGAAGAGTTGCTTTTTTTCCAGCAGTGTCACCATCATAGCAAATGTACACTTTATCAACAAAACGCTTTATGAGTTTTGCTTGTTCTTGCGTTAAAGCAGTTCCCATGCTTGCAACCGCTGTGACAAATCCGGCTTTGTGCAAAGACACAACATCCATTTGACCTTCAACAACAATGAGATAGTCAATTTTTGTTCCGGTCATTTTTGCTTTTTTCACAAGGTTGATTGCATAAAGGTTTTTACTTTTGCTAAAAATGATTGTATCTTGTGTGTTGAGATATTTTGCAAAATTTGGTTTGGTTTCCAAACTTCGTCCACAAAAAGCCACAACATTTGAAGAAATGTCCATGATTGGAAAAACCACACGATTTCCCATTGCATCATATGGGCGCTCGTCACGAAATTTGATGACACCCGCTTTTTCCATTTCTTTCAAAGTGTAACCTTTTGAAGTTAAAAATGTAATTGTGTCATTATAGTTCGGAGCAAAGCCCAATCCAAAACGTCTTGCAAGTTCAGGAGAAATTTTTCTTTTCTCAAAATATTCAAGCCCTGGTTTTGCTTGTGGAAGTTTCAGATTGTTTACATAGTGATGCGCAGTCTCTTTCAAAAGACCAAGCAAACGATCTTTTTCAACTTTCAGTTGTCTGATTTTGTCATCTTCTTGATAGCCATCTGTTGTTGGAACTTCCATGTGTGCCATTTCAGCAAGAATGTTGATTGCGCCCATAAAGTCTACCGATTCAATTTCTTGAATAAATTTGATAACATCTCCACCAACGCCACAACCAAAACAATGATAAACTTGGTCTGATGGGTTCACAGTGAAAGACGGTGTCTTTTCATTATGAAAAGGACATCTGCCCCAAAAAGATCTTCCTTTTTGAACAAGAGGCACATATCTTGAAACAACAGAAACAATATCATTTTTTGCTTTGAGTTCTTCTTTAAAACTTTGCCATTTTTCGTTATTTGCCAACAATTTCACCCTTGGTTTTAAAATAATAAACCATTTGTACAATTTGCACAGTTTTTGTGCACTTTATACATAATACATATACAATAGATAAATACGACAAAAACAGCGAAATGTCTTTTTTTTTATTTAAAAATTTTTTAATAAAAATTGCAA
>USTJ01000125.1 GCA_900557585.1 uncultured Eubacteriales bacterium | reverse complement strand
GTTCCGGTTGATGGGCTTGCATTGTCGCTTGCGTCTAGTTCAAGTGCAGTTTGGTTTTCGCCAATTTCTGCAATCAGTTTTCTTGTTTTTGTGCTTTTATATACGCCATGTGTTTCGGCTTGCATCATGATGAAAAAGGAAAATGGTAGAAAGGCAATGTGGCTTTCAATTGGGCTTCAAATTGGAATTGCATATCTTGCAAGTTTTCTTGTTTATAATATTTTGTCGAGCATCGTAAAAAGACAATATGGATTTTTGGCTGGACTGCTGATTTTGGTTGCTCTTGCAGGGTTTGCTGTGATAAAATATTTAAAGAAGAAAAACATTAAAAGTGTTTCGGCATGCAATGGTTCGTGCGAGGCGTGTTTGAAACACTAGGAGAGAATATGGAGATTTTGAATTTTCATGGTGAAGACAAAAAACTTGTGAAATATTTGTCTGAACAGTTTCCCAAAATGAGTTATGCATCAATACAAAAACTTTTGCGCCTTAAAGATGTGAAAGTGAATGGCAAAAGAGTGGGTGAAAATGTTGTTTTGAAAAATGGTGATGAACTTTATGTTTACGCAACCGAACAAATGATAAATGGCATCACACTGAAACCAGTTGTTGTTTATGAAGATGACAACATTATTGTTTGCGACAAGCCTGTTGGAATTGAGGTTGAAAGTGACAAATATAACGACCTTACTCTTTCGGTGAATGCATTTTTGAAAAGCAAAAACCAAAAGGCAAGCCCAGTTCATCGAATTGACAGAAACACCCGCGGTCTTGTTGTGTTTGCGAAAAATAAAGAGGCATATGAAGAACTGCTCGACGCGTTCAAACGCCGAACAATAGACAAGTTCTATCTTGCAATGTGCGTTGGCAGACCACTGAAAGATGAGGACCACCTTTATGCCTATCTTAAAAAAGATGCCGTTGGTTCGTTTGTGCGAATTTCAGACGACCCACTTCCTGGCTATGAGCCAATTGAAACCGCATATCGCGTTGTTGAGCGCTATGAAAACAAAACCCTTCTTGAAGTTGAACTTATCACCGGAAAAACCCATCAGATTCGTGCACACCTTGCACATGTTGGACTTCCTTTGGTTGGTGACGGCAAATATGGAACAAACGCAGTGAACAAATCGTTCGAGGCAGATGGGCAAGCGTTGATTGCTTATAAGATTTGCTTCCGCTTTAAACCTGGTGAAAAATTATATTATTTGAACAACAAAGTCATTAAACTTGAAAACGTTAGATTTTAGAATATTTTAGCCCCCCTTGGCGAATACTAGTGCCAAAGGGGGCTTTTTTATGTCAGTCAGTTTAATAATTTTAAGCACACTTATAATTTTGCTTATGTTTGGCGCGGGGCAAAGAATTCTTGACCAAATGCGTTTGAACGACAAGCAAGCAATTTTGGTGCTTTTATCAATCATTATTGGAATCATTATTCCGCCAATTTATCTAGGAAAATATTTCTGTTTCAGCATTGGTGGATTTTTGATTCCTTTTATCATTTGTGTTTATATGCTCGTTTCGTGCGGTTGGAGCAGAGACCTTTTGCGTGCAACAATAGGAACGCTTCTTGTTGCGGGAATTGTTTATGGTCTTGAATGGCTTTTGCCGTCAAACACACCCGAAGATGTTATCATTGACCCAATGTATTTCTATGGCATTGTCGCTGGTGTTGTTGCCTATGTTCTTGGAAGAAGCAGAAGAAACGCTTTTGTTTGCTCGGTTCTTGGAATCAGCCTTGCAATGACAATTCAGTTCATTGTGAACATGTGCATTGGAAGTCCAACCGTTCTTGGGCTTGGAGTTGGTGGAGCGTTTGGAACAATTGTGGTTTCAACAATCCTTTCTGTTGGGCTTTGCGAGTTTATGGGCAGAGCGTTTGAAACAGCAAAAAAAGATGAGGGAAAGAAAGAGTTCAATTTTGAGACCCACACCTATGACAGCGAGAAAAACGGAAAACTAAATAGTGATGGCACAAGGGCAATTAAAATTGAAGACAAAAAAGACGGAAAAGTGAAATCGTCTGCAAAAACTAAAAATGCTGTGAAAGCAAAGGGGAAAGCATAATGAAAAAAATTTGTAATGTTATAGTTGGGCTTATGGTTTTGCTTTGTGCCTTTTCTCCGCTTTGTTTCAGAGATCAAGGGCACAACCATGGCAGGCGTGCAAGTGCAGAAACCGAAACTGCAAAATATTATACGGTATATGACTATGCATCGCCAAAGAAAGTTGTTTTTGTTAAGGGCGAGGGAATTTGTGTTGATGACGAATATTTGAGTTCAGACAACAAACTATATCGCATTGTTGAAGTTGACAACAAATCAAAAACTGCGAAAGCAGAATTTATTTGCGATGAAAAGTTGCCAGAATTTGACGTTCAATTGAAAGAAGAAAAAAACACAGCAAGTGCTGAAAGCAAAAAGAAGGTTGGTGTTTATCACACTCACAACGATGAAAGTTATTATGACCCAGACAAAACAGACAGTGTATATGGCAAAGGTGGTATTCATGATGTTGGAAAAGCATTTGTAAAGCAACTTGAAAAGAAAGGCTTTGATGTTGTTTACAGAGAAGACTTGCATTTGCCACACAACTCGGGTGCATATAGCCGGAGCCAAGTTACAGCCTCTGCAATTTTAAGCCAGGGAAATATTGATGCACTTTTCGATATTCACCGCGACTCGGTTCCAAGAAAGGAATATTTCACAACAGTGAACGGCGAAAACATGAGCAAGGTTAGAATGGTTGTTGGTTCTGCAAACCAAAATTATTATGAAAACAAAGAGTTTGCATATGCAATCAAGGCATATGCCGACAAAGTATATAAAGGGCTTATCAAAGACATTTATATGGGAAGAGGAAACTATAACCAACAACTTTTAAGTCGTGGAATGCTTTTTGAGTTTGGATGTGAAAACATTGAAAAAAGCCTTGCAATAAAAAGCACAGAGCCACTTTCAAAAGTTGTTGATGTTGTGCTTTATGGAACAAGTGGGGCATCAAGCGAAAGCAAAAATGCAATTGCATCAACCTCTGGTTCGACA
>USTJ01000124.1 GCA_900557585.1 uncultured Eubacteriales bacterium | reverse complement strand
AAACTTCGCAAATCTAAAAAGAAAGTTATTTTGGTTTGCAACAAACTTGACAATTATAAACCAGAACTTCTTTATGAGTTTTATGAACTTGGTCTTGGTGAACCTTTTGGAATTTGCGCAAGCCAAGGAATGGGTGTTGGCGATGTTCTTGACGAGGTTGTAAAAAACTTTGGAGAAAGAAAAGAAGTTCAAGATGACGGAGCAAACAAAATTGCAATTGTTGGAAAACCAAATGCTGGAAAAAGCAGTCTTGTGAACCGCCTTCTTGGTGAAGAAAGAGTGATTGTTTCTTCAGTTGCGGGAACAACTCGTGATGCAATTGATGTTCCTTTCAACTATAACAAGCAAAAATTTGTGCTTATCGACACCGCAGGAATGCGCAGAAAACGTTCAATTGAAGATGAAACTGTTGAAAGATATAGCATTTTCAGAACAATTGATTCGGTTAAAAGAGCAGATGTTATTGTTGTTGTGATGGATGTTTCAACCGAAATTTCTGAACAAGACGTGAAAATTTGTGCTTTGGCACACAACGAAAACAAACCAGTTGTTGTTGCAATGAACAAGTGGGATTTGATTGATAAAGACCAAAACAAATCTGAGGATTTCACAAAGAAACTTCAAATTGACCTTGCATTTATGAACTATTTCAAACCTGTTTATTTGTCTGCGCTCACTGGAAAGAAAACAGAAAAACTAATGCCAGCAGTTCTTGAAGCCTATGCAAATGCAAACAAAACCGTTACAACCGGAATGCTCAACGACATTTTGCAATCGGCATATCTTATTTCGCCAGTTCCTTCAAAAAACGGAAAGAAACTTAAAATTTACTATGGCACACAAACTGGAACTTGCCCTCCAACATTTACACTTTTCATCAATGATGACACTTTGATGAGCGACAACTATTTGCGCTATCTTGAAAACAACATTCGAAAATCTGTTGATTTTTCGGGAACTCCAATCAAAATTGTTTGCAAGTCTAAAAGAGAGGAGGACTTATAATGGTTTGGTGGCACTTTGTCATTATCATTGTTGTTTCATATTTTATTGGAAACATCAGTTTTTCAAGAATGTTTGGCAAAATTAAACATCAAGACATCACAAAACTTGGAAGTGGAAATGCGGGTTCAACCAATGTTCTTCGAAATTTTGGATTCAAGTTTGGCGTTTTGAATTTGATTTTGGACATTTTGAAAGGTTTTGCACCTGCATGTTTCTTTTATTATATTTTCGGACAAAATATCATATATTTATATACAGCAGGAATTTCTGTAATGATGGGACACATTTTCCCAGTTGTTTACAAGTTTAAAGGCGGAAAGGGAATTGCAAGCATGCTTGGAGTTTTCCTTGCAGCAGACCCAATTGTAACGCTGATTGTTATTGGTGTTGCAATTGTTGTTTGGTTCTTGTTCAAATATGGCTCGGTTGCGTCGTTTGTTTGTGTAACAGCGCTCACGGTTATCGAGGGTGTGAAAGCAAAATCGCTTGCATCGCCCGAAAACTGGATTGTGTGCTTGATGCTTTTCTTCATTTTCTGCCTTACATGGTTCATGCACCGCTCAAATATTGAGCGTTTGCTTTGCGGAAGAGAAAGCAAGGTTAGTTTGCTTAAAAGCATTCAAAAGCAAATCAATAAAAGAAAAAGAGCAAATGCAATTGTGAAAGCAAAAGAAAATGCTCCTGAAAACAAAATAGAAGAAGACAAAAACAATACAACTTTGGAAGAAAGTGTTCAAAAAGAGTCAGATTCTTCTGAAAACAAAAAATAGGTTTGCGTTTTTGTTTGCAAAAATTTGAAATGTTATTATAATTAAAAGAAAAAAGGAGAATATCATGACAAATAAAAGCAGTGTATGGTGCACACTTATGGGCGTGCTTGGATATATTATCGGAATTGCATATTGCTTCACATTGATTTTCATTCCAATTGCAGTTTATTGCTTTATTGGTGCAAAAAGATATATCGAGTGGGCAAATTTAACCGACAGCCAACTTGCGCAATATAAATCAAACCTCACAAATTGGGCAATCTTCTTTTCAATTGTTGGTTTTCCAATTGGGCTTTTCTCAATTGCACCAGCAGTTCTTGTAAGTAACAATGTTACAATTACAAATGTTTCAGAACCAACAAATGAAACAGAAAACGGAGAAACTGTTGTTCACACAGAAGAGAAAAAATAAGAAAAAGATGAGGTTGTAGACAGCCTTAAAACAATCGAGAAACTTGATTCTTTGAAAAAAGAAGGTCTTATCACCGAAGAAGAATATGAAAGAGCAAAGAAAGAAGTTCTTGAAAAGAAAAAATAAAATAATAATGCACAATCCGGTTTCACAAGTTGGACTGTGCATATTTTTTAGGGGAAAAACAAATGCCGGAAACAATGTCATTTAGAGATGAAATTGACTATTATCACAAAGAAAGAGAACTTAAAGAATTGATTGTAAGCGACAAAACCAAAGTTGAATTTTTGGAAGAACTCGTTGCTGTTTTGTTTGACAAAAAAGATGACGAAACAATTAAAAAGACAATTTCAAAATATAAAACCGAAATCAAAAGGCTTGGAGTGAGCATTCCTCTTCATGAAACTGAACTTGAAGAAATGCACAAAGATTTTGAAAAGGCGCGTTCAAAAGGAGATAAAGAGAAAAAAGAACCTTTGCCAGACTTTGTGAATGCGCAAGCAAAATATATGACAAAGAAAATAAACGAGTTTCAAAAAGCAGAAAAAGTTTCAATTGCTTCTAAAACAAAATTGAAAGTTGTTCAAAACGAAGTTAAAAGACTTTCAAAACAAACTGAAAGAAGCACCGAAGTTGAGGGATATTTAAGTTTTTTATCTGACCTTTGCATGAAACTTGAAAAACAGGCAGATGAAGACCAAACCGCCATGTTTGACAAAGACAGAGAAGCCTTGAAAGAAGTTGATGTGTTGTTTGGAATGATGGACAGGATTAAAAAAGGAATCCCAGAGCCGGTTGAAAAAGAAAAAGAATAAGACACCTTTTTGGTGTTTTTTTTATGCTTATTTTTCAGATTTTTAATGGGTAATATTTCAAATGTTCAAACCATTTTGCATAAACAGCCGTTTTCGTGCA
>USTJ01000123.1 GCA_900557585.1 uncultured Eubacteriales bacterium | reverse complement strand
CTGCGGGCAACACCGTGATTGTGAAGCCATCGGCATATTCGCCAGCAACAAGTGCACTTATTGCAGAAATTTTGAACAGCACTTTCAGTGAAAACTATGTATACACTGTTCTTGGTGGAAGAGAGGTGAACCAAGATTTGCTCACTCTTCCTTTTAACCACATTTTCTTTACGGGTTCAAAGGCTGTTGGACACGAGGTTTTGCGTCAGGCGGAAAAGAACTTTGTTCCTGTAACTTTGGAACTTGGCGGAAAAAGCCCTTGCATTGTTTGTTCGGGAGTAGACGCTAAAAAAGTTGCAAAACGAATTGTTTTTGGAAAGTTCATGAACGTTGGTCAAACTTGCATTGCACCAGACTATGTTTTGGTTCATGAAAGCGTGAAACCACTTTTGATGCAGTCTTTGATTTGCGAAATTCAAGCACAATATGGCGAAAACACTTTGTCAGACCCAAACTATGGCAAAATGATTTCAAAGAAACATTTTGACAAAGCACTTGCACTTCTTGAAAATCAAACACCAGTTTATGGCGGAAAAAGCGATGAAGAATCTTTGAAAATTGAGCCAACAATTGTTGAAGACCCTTCGCTTGACTCTTCACTTATGCAAGAAGAAATCTTTGCGCCAATTTTGCCAGTTGTAACTTTTAAAACCAACGAAGAGGCGCTCGAAATCATTTCAAGAAACCCAACACCTCTTGCTCTTTATGTTTTTTCAAACGACAAAAAAGTTCAAGACTATTTCCTTGAAAAAGTTCAGTTTGGTGGGGCAACTGTGAACGACACACTCATGCACATTGTTTCTCCTCGTCTTGCTTTTGGTGGGGTTGGTTCAAGCGGTCTTGGTGCATATCACGGCAAACGCGGTTTTGACACTTTCTCACACTATAAATCAATTTTGAGGAAATCGCTTAAATGTGACATGGCAATTCGCTATCGTCCTTTTGGAAAGTTTAAAAAGAAAATGATAAGAAAATTTATGTAGAAAAGCACCATTTGGTGCTTTTTTATTTTTGTCTATTCACAAATCATGAAAATATGATATAATAAAAAAGAGGAGAAAAATATGCGAAACATTTTTAAAGATGCAAAAATCAAAAAAGAACTTAAACGTTTTAAAGAGTTTAAAAACAATTATAATTTTGAATATCGTCCTCTTGAAAAGAAGGGTGAAAGTGTGTTTTTCATGGGAACTTGCATTCGTGAAAATGAAGATGCAGAATGGGTTTCTGAAACTGACGATTTTGTGAATGTGAGTTATAAAGGTCATGGGAAACTTCCAAAAGTTCTTTCAAATTTGTTTCCATATGAGTTTTATTTTAAAGGGCACAAGTTTGCTTCTGTTGAAGGCTTTTTTCAAGGCATAAAGTTCAAAAACAAAAAAGCACAAAAACTTGTTTTCAAAATGTATGGAACAATGTCAAACAACATTAAAGTTGCACAAGATTATGATTGGCAAAAAGAGCAAGCAATCTATTTTCTTGGCAAAAAATATAACCGACACAGTAAAGAATATGAAGAACTTTGTGACGAACTTTATTGTGCACTTTTGCAAAATCCGCTTTATGTTGGTGCGTTGAAAGCGGTTGGTGAAAAATATATTTTGCACGCAATCGGCTGTGAAGATGACAGCCTTACAGTTTTTTCAAGATTTGAGTTTGAAAGAGAACTCAATTGTTTGAAAGATTATTGTTTGAAAAACAAATAGGAGAAAAGAAATGGCAAAAATTTATTTTAAGCAATATGACAAAGAAAAACACGAACCACTTTTGCGTGAATGGCAAAACGACAAAGGTGCAAGAGACAATTGTGTTGATAACTATACAACTTTTGGGCTTCTTGACATTTATGGAGACATTGTTGATTTACTTGGTTTTTACGATCCTGTTCAAACCGATGAAGAGTTTCTGAAAACTTTTATTGCGTTTAATCAGACGGGCAAAGATGTTGGACTTGTCATTCTTGACCATGTCACATTTGAAAACAAAACAACCGCACTAAATGTTTTCCACATCATTGTTCGTCCAGACGAGCAGGGCAAGGGATATGGCTCTGCAATGATGGAAAAAGTTGTTTTTGCGGGCGAAAAAATGATGGGCAGACGCGTTGATGAAGTTCTTGCAAGCGTTGACCCAGACAACATGCCAAGCAGTCACATGATGGAAAAACGCGGGTTCAAAATTATTCATAAAACTGGCGCTTTCAACATTTATAGTCTTGACATGAAAGAGAAAAAGAAACAAATATGCGCCGAGCCTGAAAAATAAAAAAACAAAATAAATTTTGTAAAAATGTTGTGAAAAACAAAATAAAATATCGTGAAAAACAGAACAATAAAAGCCACCGAATTGGTGGCTTTTTTTAACTCTTTTTAAATTTTTTTGTTTTATAGGTGTTGTGTTTATGTTTTTACTTTTTTTTGATATAAAGTTAAAAACCATTTTTACGCAGACCATAAACACTATGATTTTATTTGATTTTTAAATGATTTTAATTGTACATTATTTTGTTTAAAACTTTCCAGATTGTGAAAGTTCGTTGTCTGCATTTTCAACAATTTTTGAAATGTCTTGAATAATGTTTCCGTCAAGTTCTGGATGGTGTTGTTTGTCTTTTTCAGACATATATGTGTCAACTGTAAGTGAGAAAACATTGCTATAATCATCAAAATATGATTTGCAGTTTGGAAAGTGGTGTTCAAAACGCAACATCACATTCACAAGTTTGTTCACTGCATTAAACTCGATTCGGTTTGCTTCGTTTTCGGCATCTTCTTCGTTTCCTGTTTTGTTCAAAACTTGGTTAAGGTGTGATTGATAACGAAGGGGCATATAGGAATGAATCTTAAAATTTTTGATTCCGTGATGTTCCATATAGGTTGCAAAAATTGTGAAAGCAACAAGCGACGATGGCGAAACTTGTGCAATGTCATCTTCGGGGTTAACATTTTTGTTCACTGCACGAAAATGGCGGTCTAATTTTTTGTAAAGCGCAGTTTTTTCTTTCACGGGTTTGTTTTGAATTGCGAAAACATGAACATTTTTCTTGTCGTCAAAACCAAAGGTTATTCGTGGCAGTTCATAACTTTCGTTTTCGTTTGAAAGCGTAAGTTTCATGCGATAGGG
>USTJ01000122.1 GCA_900557585.1 uncultured Eubacteriales bacterium | reverse complement strand
AGAGGAATGTTTTTCTCTTCGCAAAGTTCACCAAGAATTGCTCCCATTGTGATTGCGTTTTTTGGTTTAAGGTTCAAATAAAGTCGGCACTCGCACTTTGTAAACTTGCGATGAAGCGCGCTTGGTTTCACATAAACAAAAAGATGATTTGTTTTGTCGCCGTCTAAAATTTTTCGTGAGCGTGAGATATAAACAGGGAAAATTGCTTGCATCAAATAGCGATTGGTTGGGTTTTCAAAAAACTCTTTTGCCTGTTTTGGAGTTGTGTTCTCTGGTGTAAGTTCTTGGCTTTTAAAAATTTCAATAATTTCCAAAACCGCAGGTTCGGTGTTGTCTTTGTTAAGTCTTGAAAGCGAAGAAAACCATGTGTCATAAAGTGTTTTATAAAAGTTTTCAACATCACTTTCACAAATTGGGTGAAGTCCACGATTTATGTTCACACGGGTGAGAAGGGTATATGGGTCGGTGCCAGAAAGAATATATGGAAGCAGAAATCTTACAATTTCGGCAGACGAAACGGCGTCGTGTTCAAGACTGTTTAAAAAATTCAATTTCTTTTCTTTTGTGTCCATTTTTCCCTCCTTTTTGCGCTTTGCACAGATTTTTTATTATACACATTATACCATATTTTTGAGGTTTTGTAAATATGCTGTTTTTTGGTTGGAAAGGAGTGGGGTTTGTGTTATAATTTCATCACGAGGTGATAACATGGCAAAAGAAAAATTTATTGATATTCTGCAAACTTTTATCTATGCAATTTTGGCTGGCATTTGCGTTTCAATTGGTGGGGCAGTGAGCCTTGCAAGCGAAAATAGTGTTGTCGGTGCAGTGTTTTTTGCGGTTGGACTTTTCATAATTTTCAATTTCAACTTTAATCTTTACACTGGCAAACTTTGTTATGTTTTCAATAATGATTGGAAATATTCTTTGAAACTTGCAATCATTTTGGTTGGCAACTTTGTTGGAGCATGCATTACTGCGGGGCTTTTGAAACTTACAAGATTTCAAAGTTTATATGGCGCAAAGTGTCAGTCGATCATAGACGTGAAACTTGGCGACAGCCTTTCAAGCGTCTTTATTCTTGCAATTTTCTGTGGCTTTTTAATTTATGTTGCTGTCGAATGTTTCAAGTCTGAAAACGCTTTAACAAAATATTTGGGGCTTTTCTTTGGCGTAAGCGTGTTTGTGCTTTGTGGTTTTGAACACTCAATTGCCGACATGTTCTATTTTGCGTTTGCTGGTGTTTTCACTGGCAGAGCATTTTTGGTTTTGCTTATTGTGGCGCTTGGCAATTTTGTTGGTGGAAACATTGTTGAGGTTGTCAAAAAACTTTTCAAACCAAAAGAAAAACAAATCAAAATGGACATATAAACAGGAAAGTATAAAACAGGCAAAATAAAAACACCCAAATTCGGGTGTTTTATTTTTTATGCATTTTCAGAAAATGTCCAAACATCATTGTTGTTTTCAAGATAGAGAACAGTTTTGTTTGTCTTGTTTTCTTTCACTGAGATTTTATATTTGTTGTCTGAAACTTTTGTGATTTTATATTTTGTTTTTGCGTTGTTTTCTTCAATTTCAACTTCAAGTTCAATTGTTCCTTTTTTGCTTTCAAATTCAATTTCAACGCTTTTAAAAATGGTTCCAAATTTTGTTGTATATGCAAATTCAATTTCGTTTGCTTCGGTTTCTTGCTCAATCAAAACATAGTTGTCAAGTTTTGAAAGATCAATGCTCTCGAAAGTTTTAGAACCAGAAACATCAAGAGTGCTTGTTGTAAAAAGAAGTTTAAGTTCGTTTTCAGATTCAACAATGTCTTTTTTCTTTTCGTTTTCAATTTCGCGGGTTCCAACAACATCATATATAACAACGGCATTATTCATAATGGTTTTAACTTTTCCATAGATGAAAGAAGTTGTTTCGGTTTCAATTTTTTCGTCGTCAATTTCGGTTGTTGTGCCTTCTTCAACTTCGTTATAATACATTGTATAGGTTGTTCCATCAGCAGAAATTTCAAGTTTTTTTGCATATGTTGCAAATTCCCCGTCACCTTCTGTTGGAACACCCTCAGTTGGATTTAATCCGTTCTGCAAAAGCCCTTCAAACATTTTTGCATATTGTTTAATTGTTTCTTTTGTTTGGTCTGAAATTGCACTTTTTACATTTGTTTCTTCTGCAAGATAATTGGTTGCAGAAACCATTCCCATTGCAAGAACATTTTTAACACTTGCCTTTGCTGTTTTGTTTCCGCATGCAACAAACATAAGTGGGCAAACAGCAATGCATAAAACAAGCAGTGCACTAAAAATGAATGTTTTAAATTTTTTCATATTTTTCCCTCCATGTGGTAATATTATCATATCTAGGGTTTTTTATCATACAAAAATTAAACATTTCAAACATTTTTGTGCAAAATTGATAAATTAAAACTTAAAAAAAGACATTGAAAAGTTTTAGGTGTTCGTTGACACGAATTGTTTGTTTGGCGATTTATTTTTGTTTGAAAATTTAGATGTCTAAAAAATCTCTCAACTCATAAATTCCTGCGGACTTGCCGGCAATGTGTTCAAGCGCAAAAACGGCGCCGTCGGCAAAGCTTTCTCGGCTTTCGGCAGAGTGGGAAAGAACAATGTGTTCGTTTTCCATATAAAGGTCAACGCGGTGATTTCCAACAATTTTGCCTTGTCTTATTGATGTTGTTTCGTGCATGTTGGTTTTGTCTTTCAAAATGTTTTCAAGCAGTTTTGCGGTTCCGCTTGGCGAGTCGGTTTTGTTTTTGTGATGCAGTTCAGTGATATAAGCGTCTGTCATTGGCGCTTTCAAAATCTGTTTCAATGCCTCGCAAAGGACACAAATACCAATGCTGAAATTTGGACAAATCATCACAGGAATGCGCTCACTTTTGCTCAAAATCGTGTCAAGTTGCGTTTTTGTGTGCCCGGTGCATCCAACAATAAGCGGAATGTTGTGCTTTTCTGCAAAATCTGCACTTTTAACCGAGTTTTTGGGTGAAGAAACATCAATAATAGCATCAAAATCATAGTTTTCAAGGTTAAAAATGTCTCCATCTTTTTCAATTCCAATAACATTGTGTGTTTGTTTGGCCTTTTCATAAATTTGGCTTCCAAGACGTCCTTT